>DAORAG010000416.1:0-3038 GCA_035344095.1 Cyclobacteriaceae bacterium
ATCAGTGCTACCACGAAATAGTAAAGCAAAGTCACGCTGACGACCAGCTTAATCAAGGTGCCAAAGAGGAAACCAAAAAAGGATCCCAACGCTGCACGCAATGCCTGATCACCATTTCGGTGACCCATCCATTCACCGATAAAGGCCCCTAAGAACGGCCCCAGTATAATCCCGACAGGACCAAACCAAAGTCCTATGATAAGGCCAATTGCGCAACCCCAAATGCCATACCGCGTACCACCAAAACGTTTTGTTCCATACAATGGCACCACGTAATCCAGAGTAGTGACTACGACAACAATAATTGCCCACACCACGAGAAAGCGCGTTGAGAAAGTAGCTGTTGACGTGAGATGTAATAGCAACAGCGCTGCATAGCTGAGTGGTGGCCCTGGGAGTAGAGGGAGAATACACCCAACTATGCCATCGAGCATCAACACGGATCCAAGCACAATCCAAAGGATTTCCATGCTGATGAAAGTAAAATGTTTCGCTCGATTTGAGTAGTTTCCACTATGAATAAATTACTGATCCTCCCTATCGCAATTGCTTGCGGTTTTCTATCAGGCTGTCAGCCGAAAGAATCGCCTTATCAACAAGCCCTTGCCGAAAGTGCACGACTTTTGGACTCCATCCGAGTAAATCAAAAAATCCCCGGCATTGATGCGGCAATAGCAATTGACGGAAAAATTGTGTGGTCTCAAGGTTTTGGTTTTGCTGACTTGGAGTTGCAGGTTCCCGTGAAGGCCGGTGAAACTAAATTCAGAATCGGAAGCGTATCAAAACCACTTTCAGCTGCCGCATTAGGAAAGCTGGTGGATGAGGGAAAGGTAAAATTAAATGATGAAGTGCAGACTTATGTATCATACTTTCCTGAAAAGCAATATCCGATAACAGTGAAACAAATTGCCGGCCATATTGCAGGAATTCGTCACTACCGTGACCGCGAATTTTTATTGAACAAACGATACAACGGAGTTCGCCAAAGCCTTGAAATTTTTGATCAGGATTCACTGCTCTTTGAACCGGGCACTCAATACAGCTATTCCAGTTATGGATTCAATTTGCTAAGTGCAGTAATCGAAGAGGCAAGTGGCAAACCGTTTCTCAACTATGTACAACAAACCGTGTTTGACCCACTGCAAATGACCGGCACCAGTCCAGATTATAATGACCAAATCATCCCTGGCCGAACCTCATTTTACGATCTCGATAGCCTCGGCAACATCATCAATGCTCCCTATGTCGATAACAGTTACAAATGGGCAGGCGGAGGATTCATTTCCACTACCACAGATTTGATCAAATTTGGCGAAGCACACATGACAGCTGGATTTCTGTCAGAAGAAACGCTCAAAGAATTTACTACTTCGCAAGTGCTCAACAACGGTGACAGCACCGGTTATGGAGTCGGTTGGGGAAGAATTGAAACTGACGGTGTAAAAGGATTTGGTCACACAGGAGGATCAGTGGGGGGAATTACTGCATTCAGAATTTATCCTACTGAGCGATTGATTCTCGTGTTTCTTTCTAATTCATCAGTTACAAAATACGGCACGGTGGGTGATCGAATTGTCAATCTCTTTTTGAGTGCGAAAGCAAAACAAAAATGATATTGCAGCAAAATCTCCAAATATGAAAACCATAATTACGCTCAGCTTCCTTTGTCTTGCCTTGTCATCCGCGATCGCACAAGAACCGGCAACAAAAAAAATGCTGGTCGATCACCTGAAAGAATCACACAACAACAATAACTGGTTTGTAGCCGTAAACTCTTCGCTCAAGAATCTCACTGCCGAACAAGCCATGTGGACTGATGGCACAGGTAATCACTCCGTGGGCCAACTGGCGCATCACCTGCTGTTTTGGAACGAGCGAATCCTTAAGGGTTTCAAAGGCGAAAAGGTGGAGCAATTCACTGGCAATAACACAGAGACATTTGACAAGTTTGATAGCAAGCAGTGGTCAGATGTGGTGTCGAAGCTTGATAAAGTATTGACAGAGCTGGAGGAAATTGTTCAAAACGCTTCTGACAAACAACTGACAGAGTGGGCTCCCACTTTGGTGAATATCAGCGCGCACAATGCCTATCATACAGGACAAATAGTGATCGTGCGCAAACAGCAAGGATCATGGAAAGCAGAGTATGGAGTCAACTGATTCCATCCATATAATTTGATTCCTTTCCTTATGGGAAATTGCGACATTAGGACGAACTAAACCTATGTCCGATTTACCTCCTCTGCGCGGTTGGCACTTTCTTCAAATTCCCGGTCCAAGCAACACGCCCGGGCGAGTGCTTCGCGCCTTAAGCAAACCAACTCTCGACCATCGCAGTCCCGAGTTTGGCATTCTTACGAAGAATATTCTTCAGCGACTTAAAAAGGTTTTTAAGACAACAGGTGATGTTATCGTCTATCCCTCATCAGGCACCGGTGCATGGGAAGCCGCATTGATGAATCTGTTTAATCCGGGTGATAAAATCATCGGATATGAGACAGGTCACTTTGCTGTGCTTTGGAAAAACCTGGCAGAAAAGATTGGTCTTGAAATCGAATGGATAGAAGGCGACTGGCGTCACGGAGCAGATGCAACAAAGATTGAAGCGCTTCTAAACAAGGACAGTGAGCATGTCATCAAAGGCGTGATGGTGGTTCACAACGAAACGTCAACAGGAATCACCAGTAATATACCTGCAATTCGTGCTGCTCTCGATCGAAGTAAACACCCGGCATTGCTGCTTGTAGATGTGGTCTCGTCTCTGGCCACCACAGAGTTTCGACAGGATGACTGGGGTGTAGACGTGGCCATTTGCGCTTCGCAAAAAGGGTTTATGATACCTCCCGGTCTCGGTTTTAATTCAATCAATGCCAAAGCTGTTAACGCATCAAAGCAATCAAAGTCTGTTCACGCTTACTGGCGTTGGGATAGAATTCTGGAAATGAATGAAACGGGTTACTACCCTTACACCCCAGCTAGTGGACTGTTCTTTGGGCTCGATGAAGCATTAACGATGATCGAAGAAGAAGGGCTCGACA
>DAORAG010000417.1:0-3027 GCA_035344095.1 Cyclobacteriaceae bacterium
CTCATTAGTGCTTGATTGGTGGCTGATTAAGGTTAGTCTCTATACGTTTTGTTCACGATATTGTTGCTGGAAGCATTTTTTGCTACAGGGATCTCCACCATCAGCGTGGAATAACGTTTTCCGGGTTTGGTTTCAAGGTTGATATCACCTTTGACAAGTTTAGCCCTGGTTTGAATATTCTTCCAGCCATTACCACTTGATGCCGGTAGCAGCGAAGCATCGAAACCCTGGCCATTGTCTTCTATTGTGAGTATAATCGATTGTTCATCTTTCATAATCTGAATATTGATCCTGTCGGCATCGTTGTACTTAAGAAGGTTGTTCACCCACTCTTGCACGATCCTAAACAAGGAAATCTCTTCCAGCTCCGAAAGTCTTTCTTCCAATCCAAAAGTCATCACTTCCACTTTCTTTTTGCCAGTCTCGTTAATCCGAAGCGCAAACTCCTGAAGGGCTGCGGTCAATCCCTGGCTGATTAAGGTCTGCGGCATTAGGTCAAAACAGATACTGCGCAGCTCATCATACATATTTTCAATCACCTTCGCACAGTTCTCAAAAACACGATCCCTTACCTCCGATGTTTTGTTTTTCTCCTCTTCCAGTGATTTGATATTAAGATTAAGGATCGAGATCATCTGGCCAAAGCCATCGTGGAGGTCACGCGCAAAACGGTTCCGCTCCTTCTCCTGGCTGGCAATGGCTGCCTTGATCTGTACTTCACGCAATTCAATCTCTTTTTCTCGAATCATCAATTCTTCCTTTCGCAATGAACGGTTGCGTAGCAACACAAAGATGATGACTAACAATAGGATCAAAGCAATCGCTGCAGCCAACAAAATGTAATTGAGACGTAACTCGGCTTCTTTACTCTCAAGGCTTGCCTTCTGTATGGCAATCTGATTTTCTTTTTCACGCGTAGCGTATTGCGTTTCCAATCGCGCTACAGCCGTTCTGGTGTCCACATCCTGCAGCGAGTCCTTGAGGTGATAATACTTGAGCAGGTAAGTAAGTGCTTGTTGGTCTTTGTCGATCAGGTCGTAATACAAATACTTTTGAAAATACACGTCATACAATTTTTCAACGTCCTGAGAGCGGTGCGAATAGTACTCGCCACTATCCAGGTACACCGCGGCTTGTTTATAGTTCCCCAGTTTGTAACTGATGGTGCCAAGGTTGGTGATCACTGTCGCCAGGTTGTAAGATCTGTCGTTGTGTCGATGAAGTGCCCAATTCATTACCAGACATTTCTGAAAAAAAGCTTGTGCTTCTTTTAGCTCGCCCTTTTTTAAAAGACTGTTGCCAATATTATTATACACTATGGGCACGCGGGACTGATTCTCCACCTTATCAATGAACTCCAATGTATTTCTGTGGTAAAAAATGGCAGAATCCATGTCACCACGGTCGTCATAGTTGATGGCCGTGACCGTGTTCGCTTCCATTTTATGACTGTAGGTAGAAGCAGAAAACTGTCTGGTGAGGGCAATGGCGCGCTTGCCATATTGAATACCGATATCATAGTTACCTAAGTCATGGTGACTAATGGAAATTCGTGTAAGTGCGATGATCATGTTAGACGAATCTTTTAAGTCGGTAAATAAGTCATACGATTGTTGACCGTAACGTAAACCTTCCGAATAATTGCCAATCACGATTTCATTGAGGCTCATCCGCAGCGCCATTTCTGCAACAATTCCTGTTTCATTGTTTTTCGAAAATATCCTTTGGGCAATTCTTCCTTTGGCCAGCGCATCCTGCTTTTTGTCGATACCCCACAAGGCAAAATCCATTAGCCGGTAAACATGTCCGAGTTGTGTGGTCGAATCTGTTGGCGGAATTTCTTTGAGAAGCTGGTCAAGAGCAGTGACGGCTTGCTGATGCTCTCCATTTCGGATAAGATTGCGAGCTTGATTGATTCGGTCATCAATTGACTGCGCGCTTGTCAAGAGGAAGAAAGTAGTAGCCAACAAAGTCAGAATACCGCGCATACCCAAACTGGTAAAGCCTCTAATATCCGAAATAATGATAAGCTGCACCAACGTAAAATAATAAACCCCCTTCGCTTCGAAGAGGGTTTACAAGTGGCCAGTCTTCCGGTTGGCCTGTTATCGTTTCTCGCTGCAGTTAAACATCCAATTGACGCCAAATTTGTCAACGCAGCTCCCAAAGTAGTCACCCCAGAACATATCCTGAAGTTCCATGGTTACCACCCCTCCTGCCGAAAGTGCCTTAAAGAGTTTTTCAGTTTCCTTGCGGGTATCAGGCTGCAAGTTGATGTGCATATTGTTGCCTTTGTTCAACGCACCCATGCTTTCAGGCATATCCGTACCCATGATGGAATGGCCACCAATGGTGTTCAACTCGACATGCATTACCAGGTTCTTTTCGTGCTCGGGCATCGGTGGCATGCCCTCCTGAGGTGGAATATCACCCATGCGCATGATGCCGTTGCCTTTAAACTCTCCGCCAAACACCGATTTGTAAAAATTAAACGCGGCTTCTGTGTCTCGAACAAAATTTAAATAGGTACTTACACTGGACATAGCTATATTTTTTAGATTGACTTATCGTGCTACAAAAATGATCACAAGACAGAAATCAAATGAAGGCAAATCGCGACTCTTTAAGGGTGAATTACGACTCTGCGGTTAGTATGGACAAGAGGTTCATGAAACCGTAGTTGAACGCGCTATCCCCTCATGTTCAGATCGATGAGCTTATCAATTTTTTCTTCCAGGGCACTCACTTTCTGTTCCAATGCCTCGTTGTTGTCGCTCACCATTGCATCTACGAAAATCGAGTTAACGAGTGACAGACCGAAAATGCCACCTGTGATCACGATAAGAATAAAATAGACCTTGGTCAGGAAGCCCACCGTCTCGTTCGAGTTCTGTGCAATAAAATCCGGGATTTCATACCACCCCTCGACAGTAAAGATCTTGAAAATGGTATAAAAAGATATGAGCGGATTGGCAAAGTATTCGTGAGCGATATTGCGGAACATAAAACAAGACAACACGGAGATTA
>DAORAG010000418.1:0-3023 GCA_035344095.1 Cyclobacteriaceae bacterium
TCGCTAAACAGCCTTCGCCAAAAGCTTCGGCTGTCACGAGCTACGGCATACAAGCGTGGAGAGGGAGTAGTACGAACTCCTTTTGAAATACTTCCTAACCACCAAAGCGGTAGGCTCCCATACTTAATAGAATTATTCCACCGGTAGCCATCCGTAGAGCACGTTGTTGATGGCACTGTGCAGGCTGGCGACTCCAATGCTATCCGCTGGGGGGTTGGGTGGGTTTTCTTTTGTGATTTGCAATGTCCTGGTCAGTTCGGCCACAGCCCGATCAATGGTCTCATCGCCAAAGGTGACTTGCACGTCCTGACGGCCGATGCCTTTGAGGAGCCCTTCGATGTATTGTTTTCCCTCGGCTTCGGCCTGGGTTAAGATTTTATTGTTGAGCGCCCGTTGGCGGATGGTGTCCTGCCTCTCGGCTATGATGCTGCTGAGGTACTTGCTCACCTGTGGGTAGAGGTCGCGGCCCACGTGGAACTGAAAGCCCCGGGTTTCTTTGATTTCCATCTCGGCTATGCCGTAGCTGGGGTCGTTGAGTTCGGCTTTGGGCAGGATTACCTGCTTGATGCTGTCGTTGCGCTTCACCCACTGCATGTCTTTGAGGTTGAGGAAGGCGGTGATGGTAACGGGCACCTGTGCCACAGCGCGGATGGCTTTGGTCTTATCGTTTTTGCGATGGAGAAAGAACAGGTCGTTGTAGACCTGCCGTACCAGGTGGAGTTCTTTCACCACCAGCACTTCTTCGAGGCGGACGGGGGTATTTCTTCCTGTGGGGGAAATCCATGTTTGGGTGACCCACACCCCCAGTCCGGTGCCAAGGGCTAAGGCTAAAAGGAAAATGGTAAGAGGGTTTTTCATGTAACTAAAATAGTATATAGTCTTGAGTCTTTGGTATTGAGATGGAAGAAAATGTTTGGGGAACACCTCACCCCGACCCTCTCCTATGCCTTCGCTAAACAGCCTTCGCCAAAAGCTTCGGCTGTCACGAGCTACGGCATACAAGCAAGGAGAGGGAGTAGTCCCAATTAAACACTAACGCTTGTCACCATTGGTAGTACAGTAATTGTTGCTGCCGCCATGCTGAGCCACCGGGCGGTTGGCCAGTGGGTTGAGCGAAGCATCTCATGCTGTACAGGTATACTGTGCACTTCAACACCCACCTGAAACACTGAGGCGCGAAGTGTCTTTGCGATTTAGAAAAATAAAAGAGCCCAAGCGAGACGCTTGTGTTAGTTGGTGGCATTACTTTGCCCTCAAGCCCCGCCTTCGCGTTGCTTCGGACGGGCAGGCGGACGGGCAGGCGGACGGGCTTCCTGACGGTACCGTCAGGACAAAAAATCAAGGCAAAATAATGCTTCTCCCCTCATGCCAACGCACCCCCGCTATTTTGCCAGGCCAGCGCACTATCTCATCCTATATAAACTCTGCTAGTGTTTATAGTATCTTTAATCGTTGTTGCCGCCATTCTGAGCCACCGCGCGGTGGCTAGCCGCGGGCAGGGCGAAGAATCTATTACTGCATCACGTTCCGAGGTGCGAACTACACCACACACTGAAACACTGAGGCGCGGTAGATTGTGTAGAGGGAACGAAGTGTCTTTGCAATTTGAAAAACAAAAAGAGCACAAGCGAGACGCTTGCGCTAGTTGGGTATAAAATTAGGACCAAATTTTTTCACAAATTGTCTTGTAAAGTTCTTGTCTCTCTTCTATGTCACTCTTTTTGAATTGCATGTGAGCTTTAAACTCAAAACCCAAATCAGTTGCCATATTTCTGAAGTTTGGATTATTTTGATAGTTAAGCTCGCAAAGTGATTGAGCCAGCATATTTTCTTTGATATAGTGTTTTAATTTTTCCTGATATGGTTTTGCGCTGAAGGATTGATTTGTGCCTCTGGGAAGTAGGATCAAACCACCCAATCGATTTCTATATTCTTGAAAATCATATTCCTGCTCAAACTCATCTTTGTGTTCTCTAAACTTATCTGCCCAGATATGTTCAATCTCGAATGGTTTTCCTTCGTGATTATGAAAGTATTTTTCGAAAGATGAATTAAGTCCTGCTTGCTTTTCCACAAAACTTGTCATTCTTGCCAGAAGATACTTCACGAATAATCTATTTTGGCCATGTAAACGGAAGTTTGTGATCTGCGAAAGGCTCTCTTCCATTTCATCAAGTTTTCGCTTTAAAATTGACTCAAGGTCAATGACACTCTGACCTCTGATCTCTTTTACTAAGGTGTACATGGTGTACCTAATAGAACTAGATGCAAATTTTCGAAAGTTAACCGATCTACGAACTACAAACGCCTCAATATAGCCAGCCACTAAATCCATTTTTTGATTAACAACCTCATCACTATCAGTAATAGATATCGGAGCGAGTAACAAAGGATAACTTAATGAATTAGCAATACCCCATCGGTTGATATAGAAAATATGCTCTAAGGAGGGGTTGAATGTTCGCTCAGCCCTAAGGATGTTTAAGTAAGCTTTTAAAAAGAACTTATAATCTCTCTCAATGAATATTTCAAACTTTTCTGATTCTTCATCCGCCAAATTGGCTTTATCAAGATTATCTCTAAACCAACTATGGAAGCGCGTGCCAATCTTTTCAAAGTCCTCATTTTTTGAACCGGCTTTACCAGGTCGGATGGTGTCGGCATACTGACCTCTGAACCAAGCCTGAATAAACCGCTGGTCTTCATCTTTTTCATAACTATGCAAATCACGCATAGCCTCTTTCTAAAGTTCATTGGCTTTTTGTCTTTTTCTTGAATCAGAAAACTTTGATAAGATAAAACCTTTCAGCATTTCGGTAGGAGTCAGATTTAACCCACGATCGTTCATGGTTTCAAAGATGGTGTAGGCGTTTTCATCCGAATAAGCAATGATCTCTACTAGCACCACATTGTACTTTAACCAATCAATGAAGAAGGGCAACACATCATTTTTAATTTCTTCTGGGAATGATTTTTCAATATCATCATAGCGGGCAGCCATGTTTTTAGTTGATTCATCTTCT
>DAORAG010000419.1:0-3014 GCA_035344095.1 Cyclobacteriaceae bacterium
CCCCGGACCTGTTTTGTTTCGCAAATCACCGGCTGCAGCAGCATGAAGTAACTGTTGGCCTTGATTCTATTCGCACATTTACCGGGCAAGGCTTCGACATTCCCCCACAAGCACAACCCGTGCTCGCACTGGATGAAGAGTTTTATATGCTCATGCCAGAGACAGCCTGGGTTTTCAATGACGATACGCCACGACTGGAAGGCAAAGGGAAATACCAGGGTGCCACACTCCAATTCGGCAAAGGGAAGGTGGCTGTATTTGGAGAGGCGGCTACCTTCAGCGCACAAATCGCGCAGAAGCTTTTCAAAATGGGCTTCAATCACGAAAACGCGAAACACAACGCACAGCTCGCACTCAATGTGATCCACTGGCTCGATGAGGATGAGTTGCCAACCAGGGATTAAGAACCTGTGTTGACCGAGCGTAATTAATGCCTTACCTTAGGTAAACCAACCGTTAACCTATGTCGTCACCCTCCTACCTCGAGCATCGGAGATTACTTTTGAAGTTCATGCTTGGGAGTCCACTGCTGGGACTCACCTTCTGTACAACTCCCGAAGAGAAAAAAGAACTGGCCGAAAAGCTATTCGATGGCATCATCGATCCATCAGAAGCGCTTGACGTGTTTGACTTTGAGAAGGTGGCGCAAAGCAAATTACCTCCCGCCCACTGGGGTTATCTCGCTACGGGTGTCAATGATGACATCACGATTCAGGCGAACAGAGATGCGATTGCAAATGTGAAACTTAAGATGAGAAGACTCATCGACCCCACACAAGTAGACATGAGCACCACCTTGTTTGGAAAGACCTGGCCCACACCCATCGTGCTGAGTCCCGTTAGCAGCCACCGTGCCTTTCATCCTGAGGGTGAACTCGCTACCGCACGTGCAGCCAAGTCAAAAAACCATTTGCAAATACTATCTACGGTCACAACTACTTCTGTTGAAGAGGTCACCGCAGAACGAGGTGCGCCTGTCTGGTATCAGCTTTATGCGTTGAACGATTGGGAAGCTACCAAAGATATGATTCATCGGGCGGAAGCCGTGGGCACGGAAGTGATGGTCTTCACTGTCGACCTTGCCGCTGGCAGCAACCGAATTACGTTGGAAAGAATGAAACGACTGGATACGCGACAATGTAACAACTGCCATACTGCCAATCGATTTGAACACAAGCCGATGGTGTCCAACGCTGAAGGTATTGATTTTGAAGAGAAGTTGACCTGGGATTATGTAGACAAACTGAAGGCCACGACCAAAATGAAACTGGTAGTAAAGGGAATTGAAACCGCGGAAGACGCTGCGCTCTGCCTTAAACATGGCGTTGACGGCATCGTGGTAAGCAACCATGGCGGTCGTGCGAGCGAAACAGGCAGAGGCACCCTGGATTGTCTACCCGAGATGGTAGATGTCATTCAGGGCAAGATACCAGTACTCATTGATGGAGGATTCAGGCGAGGCACTGACATCTTCAAAGCCCTGGCCATTGGTGCAGACGCAGTTTGCGTGGGCAGACCTTACATCTGGGGACTGGCTTCGTTCGGCCAAGAAGGTGTTGAGGCTGTGTTACAGATCTTAAGAGATGAGCTTGAGATGGTAATGGGACAGGCGGGCACCAAAACCATCTCAGAGATCAACCGGTCTTTCCTGGCATAAGGTAAATCCTATGCTTTCGTTTATTATCCTCGCTCCCTGCAAATGGGTTACTCACTTATTGCTTTTTTAGGTAATTATCAGCCTCACTGATAATTGAGCAACATAAGCCAAACAAAACATACGGGCGCAGACGTACTTTAGGGCAAACTCTAAACCTGTTATGAAGAAATTATACCTTTTGTCTGCGTTGCTTATCGTCATCTCGATCCCGTTGCTTCTCCAAAGTTGCAAAGATGAAGATGAAGGTCCTCAAGTTCCACGTACTGAGCTTTATGTTATCGACATCGGCAACTTTGACAAAGGCCCCTGGAAAATAATCCGCTACAATGGCGAAGGAGGAGATCCAAAAACAGTAATTGGCTCTGGTCTTTCATGGCCACAAGACATTATCTTCCTTGAAGATCGTGGCGAGATGTTGGTTTCCAATTTCGTTACCGGCCTCATTCAGCGCTACGACATCGAGACTTTTGAAAAGAAAGCCAACTTTGCTACCGGCATTGGTTCACCTACTCGTATGAAAATCAAAGATGGCCTACTCTATGTCGTGCTGTGGCAAGGCAATGGTAAAGTGAGACGGTATCAACTGGATGGCACGTTCGTTGACGAATTTACCAGCATCGGTGTGAACAACAGCATTGGCCTGGATTGGGATGCAGATGGTAATCTTTATGTCTCGTCTTACAACAATGGCGCTGATGGCTTTGTGAGAAAATTTGATCCGGACGGAAAGGATCTTGGTAATTTCATCGACTCGAATCTCAACGGCCCTACCAACATCTGGTTCAACGCAAACGGACACTTGTTGGTGAATGACTTTGTCGGTGGTGCAATCAGAGAATTTGACGCTGACGGCAACTTTGTGCGAAACGCTGTTATCGGTTTAAGCCAGATAGAAGGTGTGGACTTCATGGAAAATGGAAATGTGCTGATTGGCAATGGAGGAACGGGGGCCATCAAGATGTACACGCCAGAGTTAACCTTCATCAAGGATATTGTGCCCAGCAAATCTGGCGGGTTGGTGCGACCCAATGGAATAATCGTGAGAAATGTGAAGTAGTCGGAGCATCTTAATTCTTCATATAAGGCTAACCTTAGCATAATAACGGAACGCGCATCACAATTCTTGATCAGAATCTGGAAGATTCGGCATTGCGTCTTAACTTGGTAGTTCACTAAAGACAACTATCATGAAAAGACATGCAACAGCAGTATGGAAAGGATCAGGCAAAGAAGGAAATGGTCACTTGACCACACAAAGTAATATCCTTAGCCAAACGCAATACTCCTACAAGTCCAGATTTGAAGAAGGCACCGGCACCAACCCCGAGGAACTTGTGGCAGCGGCACACGCGGGTTG
>DAORAG010000420.1:0-3012 GCA_035344095.1 Cyclobacteriaceae bacterium
AAGCGAACCTACCAACCAAACGAAAAGCAGGGAAAGGAACAGGACCCTGAAAAGTCGAAAGAAAAAAAGGAGTCGGTGAAGGTAGATGATGATGACGACTCTCATCGACAAACGAAAAAGAAGAAACGAGGAGTGGGCGTTTAGAAAAATAGTGAGGGTCTGAATAAGACCCTTTCTTTTGAGGCGCAGGGCGGGCCGGTGCATCCGTGCGCCAGCTTAAACCGAAAGTAAGATGCGCACCAATGCACCGCCAAAGGTGCGTCCTTATTCTGTTTCATGAGGTGACGCAGCCCGCCCCGCGCCTTTATCTTGAGCTGATTACCAAATTCTCAGGGCCGGTTCACTCAGTCGGCCTCACTTCACTGCATTGCGTTTCGTTCATTCCCATTACACTTGTGGCGAAGTGTTTCGGTCAGAAGCTTACCCACATACCGCGCACCTGACCAAAATCACTATCGCCACCCGACCACATTCACTGCACTCCATTTTGTTACGTTCAGCCTCCTTCATTTCACCCGCCCTGAAATGCTTCTTGAAAACATTTCTCCCCATAAGCAAAGGTAAGTCCTAGGCGGAAGTCGCCTCAAGGGCAAGACAAGTGCCGATGTTTCAATTATTTTACAAGGCATCGGCACCCTTGACCCGACTCCCGCCCGCACTTGTTGGCGGCTTATGGGAAGCAATGGTGGATGCGTTCGATGTTGCTTATTCAAAATCTTGTTCAATCATAGATTTGAGCATAGCATAAGTGCAGTAGGACGCATTAGGTTCCTGAGTTTGTATCCAGCCACGTTGTGACCCCCACGTATAAACTGCTCCCGACAATTGCCCTCGTTCAGCAGATTGACCAGAAGCCGCTAAAGTGAAAATGGAAATTGGGCAAGACGTTACCTTGCGGATGGCAGCTATGATTGCCTTCATGGTCGAACCGCTCGTGAAGATATCATCAACAAGCAGTAACGATTCAATTGCTCCACCAATGTGAAACCTGTAAATATTCTCCAGTGCATCGGCCCGTTCTTGAAGATTAAGTCCCTTTAAAGGTTTATTCACTCTCGTTTTCCTAAGGGACTGCGGCTCATAGTAGCCTTTGATCACAACAGCCAGGGAGCCAGCAAGTCGATCCAATGGTGAAGGTGTTGAGTCATTAGACATGATCTCCTGACTGTGAAGTGCTCGGACAACTAAGGCACCAACAGGAATTGAGATATGCCTAAACGACTCAGTCGCACAGTCAATCCAAGCCCGCACATCAACTGGCTCGCCCTTCTTAAAGCGAAGTAAGCTGTATGATAAATTATCGAAACCGCGGGAAAGTGGAGTATAGCGGCATAGGTAATAGTGAGGAATGAATTCACCATTTAATACGAAATATCGCTCCTGAAGGGCCATGTTCTCTTTTAATTCCGTCACAAAGGTAGGGTTCGGCTCGAATGCGCTGGCAAGGAACTACGGCATAAACGCGCACCAACCCGCCACCCATCATTTATTCCGTTCCTCCTTGCGCTTATTCGCACCGAACACTTGTAGAAGCGCCTATAATTAAAATCAACAAATTATGGAAACCCAACAAAAAAATGTGCGAGTATCAGAAATCCAACTCTCCTACAAGACTAAGATTAAGCCTTCTGAACGGCCAAAAGTTACATCCTCAAGAGAAGTTTACGGAATTCTTCTTCAGAGCTGGGATCGTAACAAGATTGAATTTGTAGAACAGTTCAAAGTGTTGCTTGTCAATCGCGCAAATCGAGTGCTAGGCATCGTAGAAATATCTTGCGGATGCGCTACCGGTACAGTTGCAGATCCAAAAATGATATTCGCGGCCGCCATCAAGGCCAACGCATGTGGACTGATTATGGCGCATAACCATCCATCCGGTAGTCTTCAAGCCAGCCAGGCCGACATTCAATTAAGCAAGAAAGTAAAGGAAGGTGGAAAGCTTCTTGAGGTAAGTGTACTTGATCACATCATCGTAACCACTGAAGGATACCTGTCGCTGGCTGATGAAGGGCTGATGTAATTCAGCCCACATTTTCTTTGAAATGATTTGATACATTTTCGTTTAAAATGGGTGTCCAATTCATTATCTTTAATCTAAGAAATCGTTCTTTAAGCGAGTGGAGAAAGTAAAGTCAAAAAACCTTTGACCAAGTCAGTGACCAATTGATTTTGCTTGTTGTAACTACCTGAAATTAAACAGGTTATAAGGATAGTTCGAATCCCAGCGGGATCACAAAAATAGCCCTGAGTAATCGGGGCTATTTTATTTGCATGACGTACATCGATTTACTGCAGTAACTGATTGTCGTTTCTGAAAATTACTCTTCCGAGACTGTATTTGCCCGCGCCTGTGAATAACAAGCAAGCCCCGATCACCAGAAAAAGAAGGGCTTTTTCCTTTGTGCCATAGGGGTCGTCCGCATGACGGATAAAGGCTGCTGTGGACATTGTGAAGATCAAAAACAGCGCTGCAGGCCGTGTGAATAATCCGATACCAATAAGTAAACCTCCTCCAAATTCTGAAAGTGCTGCTGCCCACGCAAAGAATGCGGGTAGTGGGAAGCCCATTTCGCCAACACCCTTAATCAAACCGTCAGAAGGGGGCATCTTTCCAAGCCCGTGGCCAAATGCCATAAAAAATCCCGCAATTCGGAGTAGTAGCAGTCCAACATCCGTGTTAATCTTCTTCATTATTTTGAGTTGATGGATTTACTTAACAATCTTTTTCGAGCGAAGCTCCTTGGCCAATTTCACTGCTTCATACGCGTTGATCAATCCACCGGTGCTGCTTAACTCACTGAACTTAACTTCATCGTCACCACCCGGACGGGTAATCATTAGATTATCAAATTTTCGTGTGGATCTTCTCAGTACATCTTTTACCTCGAGCGCTGATAGCTCAGGGAAATAAGACATAATCAGGGCTGCGACACCTGTGGCTACCGGACTCGCCATGCTTGTACCATCGAGGTCTTTGTAGTTGTTTTCCGGGGTGGTGGAATATATTCTTAC
>DAORAG010000421.1:0-3003 GCA_035344095.1 Cyclobacteriaceae bacterium
CTTTGCCTGTTGCATCTGCCCAACGGGATGTGCCTTGCTTTGATCTTCTCACCGCGGCTTCCCATGAAGTTCGCTGGTCACCTGGCAACTGCATGGTGATGGCACCAATTGCACCGCGTTTTACAGCCTCTTCGTATTTCACGGGTGCAGACGAAAAATATGCTCGCTCGTTGGAAGGGAAAGACTCAGGTGCTTGATTGAAAAACACTACAATCTTATTCTTCACATCAATCTTCTGATAGTCATCGTAGCCGAGTTCAGGCGCGTGCACACCGTAACCCACAAACACCAACTGTCCCGACACCTCTGACATGGGACTAACCAAATTAGGTTGAAGCATAAAGTCTTCATCATACACCAAGGCTGTGCGATCACCTTTCGATACGAGTACAAGGCTGCTTTCACTCTCGTTAACTATACCCTTTTTCAAAGTCACAGGCTGCACATATGATTTTCCATCCACACCCGGTAGCAGTCCCATAGACATAAACTGCGTCTCCACATATTTGGAAGCAAGTGCAAAACCTTCTGTACCCGGTTGACGACCTTGCAACAGGTCATCTGCGAGATAAGTCATATCCGCTTTGATGTGATCAGGATTTACCTGTTTGATAGCGTTCTCTGCATCGGGTGTTATTTGAGCCAATAGTGTTGCCGTGAGCAGGTTGGCCAGGAATAGTATTGTCAGCCTTTTCATAAGAATAAAAATCGGTTGGATTAGCTAATAAATATAGGCTAATCCCATGGCTGGGCAAGTGAGGGAATAGGTGAACGGTCGGAAATGTTACTCCGTCAGTGCTTTGATGGCAGCTTCTTTGAGGATAGCCAACGCTTCTTCATGCACTTCGTTCTTCCACGATGCCCTGCTCCTATCAATAAAGTCGAAGTTACTTTTTTGTTCTATTGCTCCGTAGATCGTCATTGCCGCAAGCACACTGCCCATGACACCGGGATGAAAGAAATCGTAAGTGTAGAGCGGAAGATCGGGATCAACTTTCCACGCATACTTCCAGGCAAGGCCTGCCGGGCAAAGCAGGGAGCCTGTCTTTTCTGCCGCTTGTGTGTAGGAGTAGATTACATTGTCGTGATCGAATGATCGCTCTTTTGAAGGCCACACCATATACATCGCCAGTTGAGTATCATTGTCCTTGCAATGATTGGCAAGCAGCGTGGCATAATTGAGCAACAAAACTTGTGACTCAGGCAAAGCGGATGGTCCTTGTTGCGCGATGACCAGATCAAACTTCCTGGTTTCGATCGCAGTTCTTACAGTCGCCTCATTCCAGTGATCCTGAAGTGAGTAGTTTGGTTTTGTAATGGATTCGGAATAGATACCTATGCCATCCATAGCTCCGAGTTCTGATACAAGAGCAGGAAGGTCGTTGAAAAAGGTAAGACTATTGCCCACGAACAGCACACGAACATCGGCATCCTCCGGAGCAGGGATAACTGGCAGTGGTGACGGTTCCTCCTCAGCTGTACGGCAGGAACAAAGTAGTACAATACTTATGAAGAGAAGCGGTCTCATATTTCATTCTTCAATGCCGGCAAATTAGCTTCTATCGTTACGGAATGAATCCGCCAGGTTACGGGATTTGCTTATCAAGAAGACCAAATGACCTTTTGCGTCTATGACTGACGATGACTAATCTATAGAATTCGGATCAATGGGCACTGAAAACTCGTTGCGGGTAGCCGCCAGCGGGAGGCCGATTAACATCAAAGCCACCAGGTTGATCAACACTATATTATATAGTGCACCGCTTCTGATGACCATGATTTCGGAGTTTGCTTTTAAGCGCACGGTCATTGTGGCTGGATAAACTAAATCCAAAAATTCCGATCTTAGTAACATGAACAAACTGTTGTGGGCGCTTTTCATTCTTTGCGCAATCAGCATTGGGCTATACCCTGTAATGTATGCGTTGATTGATTGGAAGTATGCTTTTCCAGGCTCGAAGTCAGCAGAATTACAAACTGATATTATTTGGCGGCTAGCCTTTGTCGCGCATATTTCGTTTGGAGGGATCGCGATGCTTTCGGGGTGGTCGCAATTCTCGAAAAAGCTAAGGGCAAAAAAACTGAGCCTTCATCGTACGCTCGGAAAAATTTACCTGATCTGTATCAGTCTTAGTGGCGTTGCCGGTTTGTACCTCGCCTTGTTTGCCAACGGTGGATTGATTTCTTCGTTCGGCTTTGGAGGGCTGGCCATAGGTTGGTTGTTGACATCTTCAATTGCTTATCGAGCTATTAAAAAAGGAGACATTGACAATCATGAACGATGGATGATCCGGAGTTATGCATTGTGTTTTGCAGCGGTTACGCTCCGGATATGGTTACCTATCTCGCAGGCCGTTTTGCATCTTGATTTTATAGAAGCCTATCGCGTAATAGCATGGCTTTGCTGGGTACCCAATCTGCTGTTTGCCGAATGGTGGATCAGCAAAATGAAAAAGCCTAGTCCACGGATGGCCTAAAAAAAAGATGTAATAAAAAGATCAGAAAATCACTTTTTTAGATTATCCCTTCCCCTACCTGTCGTTCGTCATATTCGCCTACGTATAATTTTCTACCCCATAATTCCTGATTTGTCGATAATCGGCTAATTATTGGGATGGAATCACATTACCCGCCTGGAAAATTACGTATAGAGTATTAAGGACTTTTACGGATGGTTTCGGGTTTTCGAATGCCTGATCTTTGGTTTCAGTCCTCCAGGTATGAAACAGGATTATGATCTTCCACCCGACCTCATTGGCTTCAGAAGGCTACTTCTGTTTACGGCAATGATTGCACTCGCCTTTGGCGCAGTAGCTCTCAATATTTTGTCCTTTTAATTTAGCACTGCTACTCGTATTTCAATGTTTCAGCCGGGTTGGTTGTTGCTGCCTTCAAGGCATGATAACTTACTGTGACGAGGGCAATCGCTGTGCCGATAGCCGTGCTGACCGCGAATAACATCCAGTCCATTTCAATTCTGTATTCAAAACCAGATAACCATTT
>DAORAG010000422.1:0-2983 GCA_035344095.1 Cyclobacteriaceae bacterium
GCAATTTTCTGTGAGCGATCATCCAGAAGATTAAATTGAATGAATCTTTTTCCGTCAGCTTCAACTATTCCAGCAAAAGACTTAGTGGAGGGATTCCATTGAATCGATTCAATAAGATTTTTTTCCACCGCCACCCGCTCGTGTTGACCAAGAGAATCCATCAGCCATAGTTGAGTTTTACCATTTCTTTTTGACAGGCCCGCAAGCAGTGTTGCATCCGCTGACCAGGCGAGGTCCTTCAATTCCGATCGTTCAATTTCAAGTTTAGCTTTCGCATCCTTGAATGACTTTTTTTCTGGCCACCACACTTTACCCGTTTTCGATTCCATGTCGTAGATGTACCAGTACTCTTTTGGTCCTCCAATTTCATAAGTTAGAATGCGCTTGCTATCGGGATGCCAGGCTAATGTGATGACAAACCGGCCTTGCTTTTCCAGCTCGAAAGTGGCTCCCCCCACGATTTGCTGCACGATAATTTGTTTTCGATCGGAGTAAGCAAACTTTTTTCCATTTGGTGAAATGGAACCGAATGGATCGCGATAAGCAACCGGGCCTTTCTGTCTGACTGACTTGACGAACTGAAGTGAGGGAGTGGTTTGGCAAATGACAGTGTGGCCAAAAAATGCAAAGAGAGAGCAGATCAATAATTTCCGCATGGCTAGAAGATGAAGTACAACAGAAATAGCAGAATTAAAAAGATGGCTGTCCATTTTATCCACCCACTGTGACTGGTAAATTCGTACCCGCAAATAGGGCAGGTACTACTTCTGCTGTCGATCTCCATCGCACACGATGGGCATTCCTTTTTACTCATTGCGATAAGCTGTATCTTAAAACAAATTACAAAAAATAATGAGGACTAGCCTGTTTGCCGTACTGAGCCTTAGTGCAATGTTGTTTTGCTGCACTCAACAGAATAGCGAATCGCGTTGGTGTGATGACTTGCCTCGCGAGGCTTATCATAAACTTCAAAAGACTGCTAATAGCACTGATTGGTTTGAGGTGTACGAAGTGCAGGACAGCATCTTTGCGATCTACGAACCCTTTCAATGGCAGGAAGTGATTTCTTACCTCATCATAGGTAATGATTTTGCTTTGTTGTTTGATTCAGGCAATGGAATTGGAGATATCAAGTCTGTGGTAACAAAAATAACAGAGCTGCCTATTCGTGTTTTGAATTCGCATTCTCACTACGACCATGTAGGTGGAAATGCGGACTTCAATTTTATCTATGGTATGGATACTGATTTTACCAAAAGTAGAATGCAGGGCTTACCCCATGACGGAGTTGCAGAGGAAGTTTCAACTGCTGCGTTGTGTAAAGGTCTGCCCGCTGGTGTGAAGGCCGAAGATCATCATATAAGGCCTTACGACATCACACAGTTGGTAACGGATGGAGACACGATTAATTTGGGCAACCGAGTGCTGGAGATTATTAGTATACCAGGGCACACACCCGATGCCATCGCACTTCTTGATCGTGAGAATGGTTTGTTGTGGACTGGGGATTCATATTATGCCGGCCCGATCTGGCTGTTTGCACCAGAGACCGATTGGGAAGCCTATAAGAATTCTGTAGAGAGAATAGCCACTTTGGCGCCCTCATTAAGATATCTCCTTCCAGCGCATAATACTCCTTTGGAAGATCCGGCTCACTTGACAGCTCTTGCTGATGCAGTAAACAAAGTTGATAGCGGAGAATCGAAGCCCACGAAAGAGAATGACGAAAACCTAGTATTCGAATTCGGACATTTCTCGCTTTTAATGGGTCCTCAGGTGCTAAGAAAATAGTCGATTCACTTTCTTGAGGTCGGGTGGAGGAATTAGGACTGATTAGTCTTGATCCTTTTTTCGAATTGTCTTAAACTCGTAGACGCCACTGGAACCGAAGTTTCACCAAGATTTATTTCATGAAAACTGTCCTCTGGGTATTTCTTCTGATTGTATCGATCTCGTCTTTTTCTCAAGTGGTGGACAAAGTCCGACTAGAGTACTATGAGGAAAAGTTATCGTCTCCGCAGTACGGTATGAGTGTGTCTCATGACGGCAAGTTGGGAGCGTTTCTGTTTGAATCAGGAAAGCTTAACATTTTCGATCTCCAACATTCTCGACAGGTCAAAAGTATCAATCTGGAGTTCGAAGAAATCGGAGAGATTCGATTTAGCAACGATGACAGTCAGATCATCGTCATTGAGCGAAATCGAATTCGGGTGCTAGATTGGAATACAGGAGAAGTAAAAATGGATGAGAAGTGGGACGAAGAAATTATTTGCGGAGATATTTCAGTTGATAACAAGCTAGCCGTTGGATCGGTTGATAATATAAATATCTGGGATCTTTCGACTTTCAAACTTCTTCGCACCATTCCAATCAAGCAAAACATAGCGACCGTGTTCTTCAGTCCTGCGGGGAAGCAAATGTTAATTAACCCGCGGGTAAACATGCTTGGCAGTAAAACATTTATTTACAACTATGAGACAGGTGAGTTGGTTCGAACCTTGGATAAAGGATTTCTAGGTACGTACAATCCGGCTGGAGATAAAATATTCATCCATCGATTCAGAAAAGTAAAAATCAAAAGAAGCTCCGCAATCATCCCTGTACTTTATGATCTTTCGCTTACAGATGATAACGATTCCCACTTAATCTACAGCGATCTGGAGAGGTCGAGCGATGTTGGAACCATCATGTCGAGTTTACAGGTTGGAGAAAAGTTAGTTGGTACGGCCGGGTATCGTGGATTTACGGTTTATGACATCCCTAATGGTGGAAAAGTTTTTACAACCAAGAAGACCAAACGTGAGAGAAGCGCAACTGCGATGGGGCTCTATAAGAACTATAATGCTAAGGCCATTTACAAGCTCGATGATGACAAAGTTTTAATTAATGCCTATGGTGACAATATCAATCAGATCTACAGTGCCAGTCAGAATGAGATAGTCGGTTATCTGTTTGCGGATAGCGATGGGGATTTTGCCACGAT
>DAORAG010000423.1:0-2969 GCA_035344095.1 Cyclobacteriaceae bacterium
AACAACTACCATTACTAGCCAAGACAAAATGAGTCTCATTTACGTATAATGACAAGGTTTATGATAATAAATGTAATAAATACATTTATGAATGTAATGAATTCTCAGTGAACATAACAAATGGATTTATTTAATCACCTCACAGGTTCATCTACCCTTGGAGAATTTCACCAAGAAAAATCATAAATGTGTAATTTGCTGGCTTAGACTTATTTGATATACAATAACCAGCGTTCCTGTTTTGAAGATTACCGAATATAACGAAACCAAAATACAGGTTGCATTAGACTGCATCATCTTCGGTTTTGACCAGGAAAAACTGAAACTCCTTTTGATCAAACGTGACTTTGAGCCAGAGAAGGGTAAATGGTCATTAATGGGTGGCTTCCTAAAAGCGCATGAGAGTCTTGATGAAGCAGCGGTTCGCATCCTTCATAGTCTAACCGGACTTTCGCACGTATATATGGAGCAATTGAGTGCATTCGGGGAGGTAGATAGAGACCCGGTTGAACGGACTGTGTCTATTGCATACTATGCTCTGATTAATATTCAGGAGCATAACCACGAACTCTCCAATGACTTCGGTGCAAAATGGTTTGATGTGGAAGAACTACCCAACCTCATCTTTGATCATAAGGATATGGTTCAAGAAGCCATTTCAAGGCTCCGATACAAAACTTCAGTGAAACCAGTAGGATTTGAATTGCTACCGGAGAATTTCACCATGCGTCAACTTCAAAAGTTGTATGAAGCAATTCACGGGCGAAAGATTGACAAACGAAATTTTGTAAAAAAAATCAACTCGATGGATCTGCTGATCAAGCAAAGTGAAAAAGATAAAAACTCATCCAAGAAAGGATCGTTCCTTTACAAATTCGATAAGACGAAATACAACAGAAAGCTGGAAGATGGATTCACTTTTGGCATTTAGGCCAATCAACTACCAAAATGTAATATAGAAAATCACCGTAATCACCAAAATGATTACTGTATGTATGATATCCCACTGATTCCAACTTGATCTCGAAGCGCTCCTTTGTTCCAAAGAAATAGATTTAAAAGTCAGTCCTGCCAACTGTTCTTTCGTGGCAGCAGGCGTGAATCTGCTGACAAGCATAATGACCGCGATACAGAACACCAGCATACCTCCACTGAAGAACAGCCAGTTGGTTTGATAAAATAATATATAAAATAGGTTATCAATTTTGTTATCTCCTGCCCACTGGCTTACGCTGCTGTAACCGTCCGCTGCAGCCCGGGTGGTATAAAGCACTTTTGCTCCCAGCCGCATCAGTCCGATGATGAATCCTGTAATCATCCCCCACATTCCGCCTAAAGGTGTTGGTCTTGTTGAGATAATACCGAGCAGAAATGCCGCGGCAATACCCGGAGCGAGCACAGACTGGACATCTTGTAAGTACGTGTACAACACATCTCCAATGCTTCTCATAATCGGAATCCACAATACCCCCAACACCACAACCACAACTGTTGCTATTCGCCCCACATAAAGGAGTCTCTCCTCACTGGATTGCGGACGGTACTTTTTATAAAAATCGATTGTAAAGAGCATCGATGACGAATTGAAGAGCGATGCAAGTGAACTCATAAGTGCTGCAAGTATACCGCACACCACGAGTCCCTTGACGCCCGCAGGCAAGAGTGTGGCTACCAATGTGGGAAATGCAGCATCTGAACTGGTGAGTGTGAACACAGATCCATTTACAACAACACTTTTTTGAGCCAGCGCAAAAGCGATCATACCAGGTATCATAAAAAGAAATACCGGAGTCAGCTTCAGATAAGCACCAAAGATTGCTCCCCTCCTCGACTCTGTCTCGTTCTTTCCAGATAGTACTCGTTGAACGATATACTGGTCAGTGCACCAATACCAGAACCCAATTACCGAGGAGCCGATTAACACACCCAGCCAGGGAAAATCGGGATCGCTGTTGGTTCTCACCAGATTCGTCATGGTGTCGCCATATTCGTTAACCTTGACGGCACTCACTATGCTGATCATTTCATTCCAACCGCCTAGCGCTCTCAACCCGAGCACCACAATTATCAAAGAACCCAAAAGCAAAATAGGGGTTTGCAAAACGGAGGTATAAAGCACCGACTTCATTCCACCGATTACGGTGTATCCGGCAGTGAGCAACACCAGACCTATAGCTGATATCCAGAAGAAATCTATTCCCCAAATTGACTCGATACCAAAGACCTCCTTGAAGACAAGTCCTCCAGCATATACAGTTACTGCAACTTTGGTGAGCACATAACTCACCAGAGAAATAATCGAAAGTATCGTCCTCGACTGTGTGTTGTATCTGCGCTCCAGAAACTCCGGCATCGTAGAGACCATACTTCGGGAATAAAATGGAACAAACACCCAACCCAGAATCAAAATCATCCAGCCTTGAATTTCCCAATGCGCCATAGCAAGGCCACTCGATGCCCCTGCGCCTGCAAGACCAATAAGATGCTCTGAGCCAATGTTGCTTGCGAAAATAGATGCACCAATTGAAATCCAGGTAGCATCTCTGCCTGCAAGAAAATAGTCACCAGCACTGGTTTGCTTTTGCCGAAGCACCCAAACAACAATCCCGATCAGGATCAAAAAGAAAATGGAAAGAACGATCCAATCAAGGGTGGCAAAGACACTCATCAATATCTATTTAGTAGAGAACTTTGTCACTGTCTTCGAATAATATTGCTCTCCCGGATTCAAAACAACTCCCGGGAAGTCAGGTTGATTAGGGGTATCAGGAAAGTGTTGTGTTTCCAAACACAAACCGGACCGATGAACATAAACGTTATTTTCCTTGCCAATGATTGTGCCATCTAAAAAGTTTCCAGAGTAAAATTGAATCCCCGGCTCGCTGGTATACACTTCCATAAACCTTCCACTATGAGGTTCGTAAAGTGACGCTGCAAAATTCAATGAATCGTTTTTGGCATCTATCACC
>DAORAG010000424.1:0-2967 GCA_035344095.1 Cyclobacteriaceae bacterium
ACTGCCTTAATTGCAATCCCAGTGGGGGTAGCAGCGGGGGTTTACCTGGAAGAGTACGGAAGGAAAAACAGAATTGCTTCAATCGTTGAGGTCAACATAGCGAACCTCGCAGGTGTGCCCTCTATTATATATGGCCTTTTGGGGCTTGAGATATTTGGCAGGTTGATGCAGTTAGGCGCGAGCTTGCTGGCTGGCGCACTGACACTAGCACTTTTGATACTACCAATCCTGATTGTAGCCACACGCGAGGCGCTTAAGGCGGTTCCCAGTTCATTGCGTGAAGCATCCTATGCAATGGGTGCCACCAAGTGGCAAACCATTTATCATCAGGTATTGCCCGCTGCTGCTGGTGGAATTTTAACAGGAATCATCCTCTCTTTATCCCGGGCCATGGGAGAGACTGCTCCGTTGATTGTTATTGGCGCACTTGCTTACGTGCCATTTGTGCCAGTAAGCCCAATGGATGAATTCACGGTGCTACCCATGCAAATTTTCAACTGGGTGTCCAGACCACAACAGGAGTTCTTAATCAACGGTGCTGCGGCTATTATTATCCTGCTGTTGATCACATTCGTTATGAATGGCGCTGCAGTTTATCTGCGCAATAAGTGGCAGAAAAAAATTACTTGGTAAATCTGAATTAAAATGAAACACATAGAGGCCATAGATGTAAATGCTTACTACGGTGACAACCATGTGTTGAAAGGCATTTCTATGACGATGAAAGAGAACACTGTCACGGCATTTATCGGTCCTTCGGGATGTGGCAAGTCTACCTTTCTCAGAACGCTGAACCGGATGAACGATTACATCGACTCATTCCGGTTGGAGGGCAACATTTATATTGAGGGGCGTGATATCTACAAAAAGAAAGTGGAGGTAGAAGACCTTCGCCAAAAGGTAGGCATGGTGTTTCAAAAACCGAATCCTTTTCCCAAGTCGATTTATGAGAATGTAGCCTATGGGCTGAGAATACAAGGAGAGAAGAACAAATCAAAAATTGATGGCATTGTTGAGGAGTCATTGAAGAAGTCGGCTCTTTGGGAGGAAGTGAAAGACAAGTTGAAAAAATCTGCTTTTTCCCTATCGGGCGGACAGCAACAGCGGTTGTGTATTGCGCGCACTTTGGCGGTAGAACCATCAACCATTCTAATGGATGAGCCTGCTTCCGCACTGGATCCTATCTCAACTGCAAAGATCGAGGAGCTGATCAACGAACTGAAGCAAAATTATACGATCATCATCGTCACACACAACATGCAGCAGGCATCACGTGTGAGTGATAGAACTGCTTTTTTTTACATGGGAGAATTGATTGAGTACGATAAGACAACCACCATCTTCACAAATCCGTCTAAAAAAAGGACGGAGAACTATATTTCTGGTAGATTTGGCTAGGCAATAAGGAGAGTGGAATCATAATTATCAAAGTTGTAAGTAATGTCTAACCTCGAAATAGAGCTGCAATCCATTAAGGAGAACTTGTTGGAGATGATGGATTTGGTTGTTCAACAGGTGACCAAATGCAAGGATGCCACTATAGCCGCAGATGAGTCGGTGGCGCAACAGGTGGTTGCGAATGAGGGGCGGATTAACTCACTTGAGTTAACCATGGATAAAGACTGCGAAAACGTGCTGGCATTACACAACCCAGTCGCTACGGATCTACGCTTTGTTCTGGCAGCGTTGAAAATCACAGCAGATCTTGAGCGGATTGGCGACAATGCAAAGAACATTGCCCACTTCATTATTAAGGATTCAAAAAAAATTAACAAGGATCACATAAGTCGGTTCAGCATTGACAAAATGTACGACATTACTATCTCCATGCTTACACGTTTGAGCAAGGCCCTTCGTACAGATGATGCTGAGTTGGCAAGAGAGGTTTTTAAAGAAGAGAAGCTCCTTGATAAGAAAAATAAAAGCGGACTGAAGATTGCTGCGGAGCTAATCGAGAATGATCCCAAACAAACCAAAGTTCTTGTTCGCCTTCTGTCGGTGGTTAATAAGCTGGAGAGGATAGGAGACCTTTCTAACAATATCGCTGAAGAGGTGGTCTTTCATGTAGAAGCCAAAGTGCTGAAACACAAGAAAGACAAGGATTAAACCCACAAGCTCTTCAGACTGCCGTTCCCGTTCTGACGCCTTTCAGATAATAGCCATTTGAGGAAGACTTCTTTTTTACAATTATCGTGGTCTAATCCTAACCTCCATGAAGAAGATTCTTTTTGTCCTTTGCTCCGTTGGTGTTGTATTTGGTTATGCACAGGATCGGGTAACAGGTAAAACATTTGCTACTCGCTCCGAAATTATTGCGCCCAACGGGATGGCTGCTACCAGTCAACCACTCGCTACGCAAGTAGCCATTGATATTTTGAAAAAAGGAGGCAGCGCTGTCGATGCTGCTATCGCTGCCAACGCGGCACTTGGCCTCATGGAACCGCAGATGTGTGGGATAGGAGGTGATTTGTTCGCCATCGTGTGGGATGCGAAAACTCAGAAACTCTATGGATTGAATGCAAGTGGTCGCTCTCCAAAGAGTTTGACTCGTGAATACCTGGTTGAAAAAGGAATGACACGTATGCCGTACCTGGGTCCGCTGGCCATTTCTACGCCTGGCTGTGTGGATGGTTGGTTTGAGCTGCACAAGAAGTTTGGCAAACTGAAGATGGAGGAAATCTTAAAACCCACCATTGATTACGCCAAGAATGGATTTCCAATGTCAGAACTCATTGCGTATGAAATCGAAGACAATGCGCCTGCTCGTGAGAAGTTCCCAGGCTTTAAAGAAACATTTATGCCTAATGGGCATACACCGAAGAAAGGTGAGATGTTTAAAAATCCCGGACTTGCAAAATCCTATGAGTTGATAGCCAAAAAAGGTCGCGATGAATTTTACAAAGGTGAGATCGCGCGGACTATTGATGCTTACATGAAGGCCAATGGCGGATTTCTTTCTTATGAAGA
>DAORAG010000425.1:0-2953 GCA_035344095.1 Cyclobacteriaceae bacterium
CTGAATGCCGCTTCATCCTGTTGATTAATGGCATATCGCAAATAAGCCAGTAAGTCTTTGATTTCTTTTCGCTGATAGAAAGAAAGACCGCCAATGATTTTGTATTTGATGTTCATTCGCCTGAGCGCTTCTTCCAGGGCGCGACTCTGGCTGTTGGTTCGGTAAAGAATAACGAAGTCGCTGAACTTCAATTGATG
Source organism: Cyclobacteriaceae bacterium (assembly GCA_035344095.1). Lineage (GTDB taxonomy): Bacteria > Bacteroidota > Bacteroidia > Cytophagales > Cyclobacteriaceae > ELB16-189. The sequence continues at coordinate 198 of DAORAG010000425.1, forward strand.
CTGCATCTTCTCTTCGAAGATGGAGGTCGCCACCAACTTGCCTTCCTCATTGTCCGACACGGCTTTGATCAGCTCAATCAGGTTGCCGTCTTCATTGGCTGTCCATACATTTTTGGGAAGTTGTGCCTTATTTTTTGCAATTACGCTATTGGCCGCGTCTACAATAGTTTTTGTCGAGCGATAGTTCTGCTCTAGCTTAATGATCCTCAGATCAGGATAGTCCTTCTCAAAATTCAGGATGTTGGTAATATCCGCACCGCGGAAAGCATAGATGCTCTGTGCATCGTCACCCACCACACAAATGTTTTGCGAAACGGCTGCAAGCTTTCTGATGATGAAGTACTGGCACAGGTTCGTATCCTGAAACTCATCAACCAGAAAATACCGGATCCGGTGCTGGTATTTGTTGAGCACCTCCAGGTGTTCTTTGAAAAGTTTGTCGGTGTTGAACAACAGATCGTCAAAGTCCATGGCTCCGGACTTGAAACACCGCAAGGCATAGTTTCGATAAATATTTCCGATCTCGGGCCGCATATTGGCCGCATCATCACCTACCAACACCGGATTGTTCACATATTCCTGCCACGAAATCAACCGATTCTTGGCTGCGGAGATCCGGTTATATACCACGTTGGCTTTGTACTGCGTTTCGTCCAATCCCATTTCCTTCACAATCGACTTGATGAGCGACTTTGCATCATCCGTATCGTAAATGGTGAAGTTGTTAGGGTAGCCAAGGTGGTGGGCTTCAGCCCGAAGCATGCGGGCAAAAACGGAGTGGAAGGTACCCATCCAGATGTTGCGGGCATCCGACCCAATCACACCTTCAATCCGATGGCGCATTTCCTTGGCTGCCTTATTGGTAAAGGTCAGCGCCATGATGTTGAAAGGGTCCACTCCCTTTTGCTCTATGAGGTAAGCAATACGATAGGTGAGCACCCTCGTTTTGCCTGATCCTGCTCCTGCGATGATCATGCAGGGGCCTTCAGTGTTAATTGTTCCTTCTAATTGCGGTTCGTTGAGCGTCTGTAAGTAATCCATTCCACTAATCAATCTGCAATATAGACCCGTATGGGGTCGGTCTCCAAGTACGGGCTGACACAAATCAGGCTGCTTTCGGGCGGATGCTTCAACTTATGATTTGAGAATTTTACGGAGCAGTCTGTATCACTTGTACTTACAGTTTATCACCCTTAGAAGAATGGTTTCGCTCTACTTTCTTATTCAACAAAACAATATAACTTTGTCAAACCTCTTTTTGTTGGATCCACTTTTATCCTCTCCCCAAACCACAATCCCTGATGACGATTTGGTCGTGACCACGGGTGAACCCTGGGTTCGGCAAAAGGTTCAGTTAGTCCGACAACACCTCATCGCATTTACCGCTGCATTGGCCCATCAGGTGGATGAAATCGTAGTAGTAGACCTGTTTGCTAAAAATGGACTTTACTGCCTTGGCGCTAAGCGTGAAATATTTTCAGGCATACCAATAATGAGTCTTCAGGAAGAGCTTCCTGTAAGCCGGTATGTCTTTTGTGAAAAGGATCCTGAACAATTCAAGGCGCTCAAGGTGCGGGTGAACAAATACTTCAAGGAAAAGAATGCTGTGCTGATGAACGGTCGCCCGGAGGACCTGGTCGAAAAATTGAAGATGTATATCCCGCAATCCCGAAAGGGCCATAGGGTGGCTACCCTTTGCATTGCCGACAGCTTTTCGCTGGAGCCATCGTTGGAGTTCGTCAAGCGTTTTGCTGATTACGGATTTACATTCCTGGTGCCGCTAACTTTCCATCTTGGCACAAAGATCAACCATCGTTTTTACTTAAAACATGAAAGATGGAAAGTGGACCAATTTCTTGGAGCCGGTGATGGCGAGAACTCAGATTGGAACCCGGACAACAATCTATTGTTCTATAAACAATTGGTGGGTAAGTGGGGAAACCATGTGTCAGCGTTGGGCTTTGATTTTTCGTCTACCACGCAACGATTGGATTCTGGTTTGATGGAGATACCCACTTACCAAATGTGTTTGTTGAGCAGTAAGTTTTCCTCTAAGGCCATTCAATCCGATGCATTGTCTGGCAGTAATATTCAGTTTGCTTTGTTTAATCAAAATTAGAAATGCTAAAAGTAGGAGAGGTACTGGTTTCAGATGACATAAAGGAAAAGGAGTTTGTTTGCAACCTTGAGAAATGTAAGGGCGCATGTTGTGTTGAAGGCGAATTGGGAGCACCACTGGAAGAGGATGAACTCCCGATCATGAAGGAAATTCAGGAGGAGATAAAGCCCTACCTGTCACGCGATGGTTTAAAAGCGATCAAAAGACAAGGAGCCTACGTGCTGGATGAAGATGGCGACTACTCCACGCCCACCATCGGAGGTCGCGAGTGCGCCTACGCGATTTATGACGAACAGGGGATTCTAAAATGTGGTATCGAGCAGGCCTACCTGGATGGTAGGACAAAATTCAGGAAGCCCATCTCATGCCACCTTTATCCAATCCGGATCACAAAGAAGAAAGATTTCGAAGCGGTCAACTATCACAAATGGTCCATATGCTCTGCCGCCTGCGCGTTGGGTAAGTCGCTCGGTATTCCACTGTATAAATTCCTGAAAGAGCCATTGATCAGAAAGTACGGTAAGGCCTGGTATAAGGAATTGGTGCGACAGATTGAAGAGGAGGATCAAAAGCCAGTAAAGCGAAACAAAAAAAGGTGACCATCTGGCCACCTTTTTGATTGAGCTAAAGCCCAATT
>DAORAG010000426.1:0-2942 GCA_035344095.1 Cyclobacteriaceae bacterium
TCCACCATGGCCAGTGCCTCCTTGTTATCTGTGCGGGCATAGTGTCGAAGTAAAAAGAGCCATTGCGTTGGCATCACAAACTTTGGTGCGCGATCAAGGCCTCCCCATTCCCGATCAAATCGTGATTGGAAGAAAGTGAACATCTTGTCCATCCCTTCCAGAGTAAAATTGGTCGGCTGGTTTCTTGTGAACTGACTCAGATCACTTGCCTTCAGTGCACGCGCCAGTTCGTTGGCCGAATTATCGATCTCTTCTCTTTTTTCTTTGAAGACTTTTGTGATCTGTGTAAGCAACTTGGCCCAATTGTCAGGGGGAAAGTACGTGCCACCATAAAAAGGTTTTTGATCGGGAGTAAGAAATACATTCAACGGCCAGCCTCCATTTTGTCCCATCGCCTGCACTGCATCCATGTAGATCTGATCAATATCGGGGCGTTCTTCGCGATCTACTTTGATACAGACAAAATTTTCATTCATCAACGCGGCTATCTCCTTGTTTTCAAAAGACTCACGCTCCATCACATGACACCAGTGGCAGGATGAGTAACCAATGCTTACCAAAATGGGTTTGTTTTCTTTTGTCGCCTTTGTCAATGCCTCGTCACCCCACTCATACCAGTCCACAGGATTGTACGCATGCTGTAGTAGATATGGACTGGTAGAATTAACAAGCCGATTGGCACTCCCTTCTTTCTTACTCATTTGACAGGCTGAATTTATAATAATAGTTAACGACAATATTTTTACGAGATGCCTCAAAGTCAATGGATCAACTGCTGTTTCAATTGTTGTATTTCTCGGTTTACATTGGCGACATCTTTTAGCTTTTCCAGTTGGGCTAGCGTTTGCCTGAGAAATTTTTGGTGAGCGATACTGCCCGGTTGAAAAGGTTTGTGTTGAAGTGCCTTTGTGAGAGGCTCCCATTGATCGATGAAGGTGTTCGCTGGCCGGTCAAGATAAGATTCCCGAAACTTTTTCCAGATATAGTCAATGGCCTCTGGTGAAGGATGCAGCAGATCGCGATCATAGAAACGATAATCCCTTAAGTCATCCATGACAATCTCAAAAGCAGGGAAGTAGGAAACATTGTTATAAAGTTGTGAGAGCGTGTGACACGAAAGGCGAAGTACAGCTTTGCTAACGGCATTGAGCTCCAGGGTGTCTTTAATGTGCCTTACTGGGCTAAGTGTGAGAATGATGCTGATATCCGGGTTGAAGCCTGCTAACTGTTTATGGAAAGTCGCGAACGACTCCAGAATCCTTTTTTGCGTGAGCAAACTTTTCTTGAACGCAGTTCCGGGCACCTTGTGACAATTGGAAACAATTTCACCATTTTCATTTCTCTCGTAAACCCAGGCAGTGCCATAGGTAATCATCAGCACTTTTGCCGACCTCAGAAAGACGTGCTGTTGCTCAAGTGCATTTGATATATTCTTTTCAAGTAATTGCCGGTCCAGCGTAGAGAAGGAACTATGGAAGTCAAAATTGAAATGCGTATCGTTGAGTTCTCCATATGTAGCAGCTGATGGCCTGTCGTTGGTAATGGTATAGATCAGTTGCTTGTGTATTGAAATGGGGTTATACGAAGTGCCAAACGGATTTACCGAAACACTAAACTTATTGTCTTTCAGCTTTTTACCCAGATTGTCAGCAAAGCATGAGCCTATGGTAAATACCGAATCCTGAATTCCAATGCTGTCTGGTCGTGATGGAAGTTGCAGTACCGTTCGAAAATCACTCATCATCGGTAAAGATACCCGTTCCAATTTGAAATCTATTTGTCATATTTGGGAATCAGACCTGTTCGGGTCAATAACCACTTTATCGACATGACTATTCCAGTCGGAACAGAAAAAATTAACACCAGAATATTTCAAACCTCTGAAGAAGGCTCACGGTTTGTGGCGCAGGAAATCGCTGAACTCATCAAATCAAGACAAGCCGAAGGACGCAATTGCGTGCTGGGGCTTGCCACTGGCTCCACCCCAACTTCCGTTTATGCCAACCTGATAAAGCTTCACCAGGAAGGCCTCAGCTTCAGCAATGTGATCACTTTTAACCTGGACGAATATTACCCGATGTCACCCAACTCGCTGCAGAGTTACGTTCGGTTTATGAAGGAATTGCTGTTCGACCATATTGACATCAAGCCGGAAAACATTCACATTCCTGACGGCACGGTGCCTCGTGAAGAGGTAAATGCCTTTTGCAAAGCTTACGAACAAAAAATCGAAGAGGCTGGAGGTATTGATTTGCAGGTGTTGGGTATTGGGAGAACGGGTCATATTGGGTTTAACGAACCAGGCTCGTCTGAGCGCACAACCACCAGATTGATCACACTCGATCAGGTAACGCGTATCGATGCGGCAAGTGATTTTTTTGGTGAAGAAAACGTCCCCACCAAAGCAATCACCATGGGTGTCGGCACAATTCTCAGATCAAAGAAGATAATAATGATGGCCTGGGGCGAAGGTAAAGCCCCGATCGTGAGGCAAGCCGTGGAGGGTCCTGTTACAGACCAGGTACCATCTACATACTTGCAACTTCACGACAATGCCGTAGTTGTGCTGGACGAGCCGGCCTCTCATGAACTGACACGAGTAAAAACTCCGTGGCTGCTGGACCATTGCAACTGGGACGATAAGTTGGTTCGCAAGGCAGTTGTGTGGCTTTGTCAGTACCTGAAGAAGCCCGTGCTCAAGCTGACCAATAACGACTACATGGAGCATGGTATGGCCGATATTCTTACTCAATTCGGTTCGGCCTATAAAGTGAACATTAAGATTTTCAACGAACTGCAACACACCATTACGGGTTGGCCGGGTGGAAAACCCAATGCAGATGACTCAAGCCGACCAGAACGTGCGAAGCCATTTCCAAAGCGGGTAATTATTTTCAGTCCACATCCTGATGATGATGTGATTTCAATGGGAGGTACGTTCA
>DAORAG010000427.1:0-2939 GCA_035344095.1 Cyclobacteriaceae bacterium
GCAGGAAACTCTTGGCAACTTGAACAGCACATTATCTAAATTGAGCAGCGGTGACAATACGGTGAGCAAATTGATGACCGATGACTCGTTATACGTCAATCTTAATAAGTTACTACTCAATCTTGATACTCTGGCAAATCACTTTGATAGCAACCCAAAGCACTTCTTAGCTCCATTGGGCAAGAGTAAAAAAAGAATTGAACGCGACCGGAGAAAGGAAGAGGAAAATAAGTAAACAAGCCAGCCTAACTTGCCCTGATGGATCTGGAATTCAATAAAAATGAAGATCAACTGAAGCAACTCTGCTCGCAACTCAGCCACAAGGAGAAAGTCACAAAACTTGGTGGAGGTGAAAAGAAAATCGCTGATCAGCATAAAAAAGGAAAGCTAACTGCTCGCGAGAGAATTGAATACCTGACCGATGCGGACTCGCCATTTCTTGAGGTAGGATTGTTTGCAGGTGATGGTATGTACGAAGAGGTAGGGGGCTGTCCCTCTGCAGGAGTGGTAGCAGGCATTGGATATGTACGTGGTAGACAGTGCGTAATTGTTGCGAATGATGCCACCGTGAAGGCCGGAGCCTGGTTTCCTATCACAGCCAAAAAGAATCTGAGAGCGCAGGAGATCGCGATGGAAAACCGACTGCCGATTATTTATCTGGTGGATAGTGCAGGTGTTTTCCTTCCTATGCAAGACGAAATTTTCCCCGACAAAGAGCATTTCGGAAGACAGTTTAGGAACAACGCCAGGATGTCTTCAATGGGTATAGTGCAGATCGCGGCAATAATGGGAAGCTGTGTGGCCGGAGGAGCCTATTTGCCAATCATGTCAGATGAGGCAATGATAGTCGATAAGACGGGATCTATTTTTCTTGCTGGATCATATTTGGTTAAGGCAGCAATCGGTGAGGATATTGATAACGAAACACTAGGTGGTGCGACAACCCATTGTGAAATTTCTGGAGTCACTGATAATAAGTTTCCTAATGATGAGGCCTGCCTTGATTACATCAAAAGTATTTTCGACAAAATTGGCCATGAGGAACGGGCCGGTTTTGATAGAATCGCGACTGCCAAACCAAAAGAGAAGCAAGAGGATTTGTATGGCGTGATGCCTACTGATAGGGTGAAGCCTTACGATATGCTTGACATCATCAAACGGATCGTTGATAATTCTGAATTTGACGAATATAAGGCGCTGTATGGCAAAACGATCGTATGCGGCTATGCGCGCATCGATGGGTGGGCTGTTGGCATAGTTGCCAATCAGAGAAAGGTAGTGAAGACGAAGAAAGGCGAGATGCAAATGGGCGGTGTGATCTACTCAGACTCAGCTGACAAGGCGGCACGATTCATAATGAATTGCAACCAGCGCAAGGTACCTCTGGTGTTCATTCAGGATGTCAGTGGCTTTATGGTCGGCAGTAAAGCGGAACACGGTGGCATAATTAAAGATGGAGCCAAAATGGTGAATGCCATGGCGAACTCAACCGTGCCCAAGTTTACGCTCATCATTGGCAATTCTTATGGTGCAGGAAACTATGCAATGTGTGGCAAGGCATACGATCCAAGATTAATCTATGCATGGCCAACTGCTCAGATAGCGGTGATGAGTGGTGCATCTGCTGCGAAGACATTGCTGCAAATCAGAGTCAGCACTTTAAAAGGTCAAGGCAAAGAGATATCAAAGGAGGAAGAACAGCAACTTCTGAATGAAATCACAGACCGCTACAATGATCAGCTCAGTCCATATTATGCGGCCTCAAGGCTCTGGGTTGACGGTGTGATTGACCCATTGGAAACCCGAAAGGTAATTTCGATGGGAATTGAGGCGGCAAACCATGCCCCCATTGAAAAATTTAATGTTGGTGTGATACAGACTTGATGGAAGAGAAGGAACTCAAGGCATTAGTTTCACTACTTGATGATGAGGATGCGCAAATCGTATCCCATGTGGAAGAGAAAATCTTATCCATCGGAGTTTCTGTAATTCCCTTTCTCGAACTTCAGTGGGAGAGTAGCTTCAATCCAAAGGTACAGCGGCGTATCGAGGAACTTATTCACACGCTTCAATATGAGCTTGTGAAGAAGAGACTGAAAGACTGGTATGCAAGTGAAGACAAAGATCTGCTGACCGGAATGTGGATTGTGTCAACATATCAATATCCGGATACTGAACTAACACAACTAAGGCAGGATCTGGAACAGATTTACTACGAGACCTGGCTTGAATTCCGAAACGATCTCTATCCCTTCGATCAGATCAAGGTGATTAATAGCGTTCTCTTTGGGAAATTGAAGTTTGGACCCAATAGTAAAAATTTCCATTCGCCAGGAAACTCCCTGATCAACGTAGTACTGGAGATCAAAAAAGGAAACCCCATCACGCTGAGTGTAATCTATATGCTGGTAGCACAAAAGTTAAAGCTACCCGTCTATGGGGTTAACCTGCCGAATCTTTTTATACTCACTTACAAAGACGAGAAGCACACGCAGTTTTACATCAATGCTTTTAATCGCGGATTGATATTTTCAAAGCAAGACATCGAAAACTATATCAACGAACTACACCTCACACCTCAACCTTCTTTTTTTGAACCATGCGATAGCGTTGAGATCATCAGAAGAACGCTTCGAAATCTGATTATGTCTTTTGAGAAAATGGGAGAGCATGCGAAAGCGAATGAAGTAAAGGTGCTTCTGGTTGAAATTTCGGATGGCGGAGATTTAGGCGTCTAACCTACTTCACTTTGCTCCGGATGGTACATCCGGCCACTCGGCTAGAACTTACTGTAATTTTCTTTCCTGCTAGCAATTCATCAATTGCCTGCTTTAAATAGTGCTGGCTTACGTCAGTTTCCACAAGGGGATTGTCATCGATTGCACCACTGTAAGTAATGTTGAAGTTGTTTCCGTTCTTTTTTAGAAGAAAAGCCTCAG
>DAORAG010000428.1:0-2934 GCA_035344095.1 Cyclobacteriaceae bacterium
TTTTCCTGCCGATAAGCGGTAGGTGTACAACCCACCCGGTTCGTTCTCAACATTCCAGTCTACTGAATAAAACCCGGGTGTCAGAACATCGTCAACCAGATTAATAACCCTTCGTCCCATAATGTCAAACACATCTACTCGAACCGGAAGACTTTCCGATCCTGAGATTGTGAATCCTACACTGGATTGTGTATTGGTTGGATTGGGTGTCGGCAATCCCAATGAAATAACATCTGGCTTCACTTTGTCACTCAAATTCTCCCCATAGTAAATTTTAAAGCCTGAAGACGTTCGAGGAGCAAATGAATAGTGATCATTCTCACGCATATTCACCGTCTGCTGTCTAACCGGATCGTATAAAACAAGTTCCTTTTTATTCTGTCCAAACAAGTCGGGATTCCAAAAGATAGTAGCCTCGGTTGTAAGTCCGGAAATCACGTCAAACTCCCACTGATGATCCTCTGCAGTGGGTACCATGTCACGACTGAATTTACCCATGAAGTGTTCCGGATGACTAAATGCAATCTCGAGTTTGTCCTGAAAAACGGGAGGGGCTAAATCATCAAAATCGTCATAGGAGTCTTTTGCCTCAGGATGCATCCCAATTCCTCCAAGCAGGAACTTGGTGTCACCTTGCTTGAGTGTGAGAGGAACCAACCATTCAGATTTATCCAATTCAGAGTTGAATTCGAACCTTTTTGTCTTTCCACCTGTGGCTGAAGTTTTCATTTTTATGGGTACCTGCTGTGCTTGATCTGCAAACACGAATCCTCCACTGAAAATCGCCATATCATTGCCATCTACATAGGTTCCATTTTGGTACACCTTAAGGCCACCCACCCCAGTTAGCCCGGCTATCGACTCATTCCAGCTGGCAGTAACGGTATACGGGTTGCCAATCAGGTTCCATCCTGCAATGAGGTCAACAGAAAAAAGATTGCCTTGGCTGTTACTTGGAGACTCGGCACTTCCAAATTTGATATTAGCTCCGTTTCGCGCGATCATGAAGTACCCTTCGCCTCTGGCAACAGAATTGAATCCATTGGGATACTCAATCCACGCCTCTGGGGAATTCTGATATTTCAGAACTCGGTATTGCGTTCCATCCGGTTGTCCAAGTTCATCAAACAGCACACTGATTTGGTTGGAAGGTAGATTTTCGAATGGCACACTCCTGATCTGAAAACTATTGACTGATGAGCCGGCTGCGATCGAGAGCGTAGTGTTGGTGTCGTCAAATTCAAGCCTGATCTTATGATAGCCAGTGGCAGGCTCGAGGGTTGTGTTGCCTGCTGCGTCTTTTGCTTCCAGATAAAACTCCATTCCCATATCATCAAAGAATGACTCAAGGAGTGGAAATTCGTAGGTAGAAGCTCCTGTGGCAGTTCCAAATACCTGCGAAAATTGTGTTGCAGTCGTCTTACGGTAGTGCATCACAAAAGAGGTGACAGCTTTATTGTCACTAGCGATTGCATTCAATTTCTCCTGGGTGCCAAAGCCCTTGGGAAGTGACACGTAGTCGTTAGCATTAAAAGTAATGACCGGGAAAGTCAAGTCTGGTGGTTCCGAGGTAGTAAAGCTCCAGTCTGATGGAGCAACCGCCAGAGAAGCATTTTGATAGGCGTCATTGAAAGCGCCTGCATCTATGCTTATAAAGTAGGTAGTCTCGTATTCAGTACTTGCAGTTAAGGTGTAGCTGTAGGTATTTCCACTTAACGCTCCTGACGCAACATTTATAGATTGTATAGGGGTAGATGTTGAGGTGCCTTTTCGAACTACAATAAATTTCCCTGAAACTGGAACAGAGGTCTCATTCAACGTGACGCTAATGGTATTGCCAATTGGTGCCGTCAGCGAGCCTGCTGCAGGGGAAAAAGTAAAGGTGGGTCCGGTGACATCTTCCACAATGGTGTGAATCTGATTAATGGCCAGATTATTCAAAGTCTGCACATTTCCACTGGGCCATTTAATCTCAATAACATCGGCCAGCGTAGCGGTTCCTAAACCAAAGTGCGCGATCAGGCTATTGGCACTTCCATAACCAGTCCTTGTTGATATCTCTCTTATCTGAGATCTCGCTGGAGTATTGGTAGTAACTTTTATTCGAGCGCCAATAGCAGCCCGGTTTGACTCCGTGCCAACCAGTTTAAATTGAATCCAATTTCTCGACCCATTGTTAACTTGGGTGTTCCGAAATAATAAATTTGGTAGATCAACAGCCGAGGTAATTCCTTTTGAGGGGTATATATCTAAAAACCCATCTTGGTCATAGTCTGCAAGTGCTACTCCAATATTTTGAATTTGCGGATGATTGACCATCTCCACTCCACTGTATTTGGTGAAGGTGCCGCTACCGTTATTGAAGAATATTGAATTGGCATTGTCAGCTGCTGTATTGCCATTTGCAACAAACAGATCGAGGTCTCCATCGTTATCCAAATCCCCAAAACTTGAACCAAATGTTCTGTGTGTGTTCTCAGCCACTGCACTCCCGGCCAAGTTGGTGAACGTGCCGTCTCCATTATTTTGCATGAGTACATTCGGTGTTATCGGATTGGCAAACGAAGAACCAATAAACAAGTCCATATCTCCGTCATTGTCAATGTCACCCCAACTTGTTGTTCTGGTGAAATAAATATTCTCCGTTGCGAATACTGAGGTAGTAATTTTTTCAAACGTGCCATCACCCTTATTCTTATACATTCTAATACCCCCTGGTTGTTCAAAATTCACACTAAACAAATCGGTTAGCCCATCATTGTCATAATCAACCGTATTGACATCTCTTGCATTGAGAATTTCGGATATTACTGTGCTGCTTGTTATCTCGGTCAAACCCGATCCTTGATTATTCCGGAAAAACAGATTACGAAGAGTTGGTGGAAAAGAGTTAGCGTCCTGACCTACAAACACATCAACATATCCATCATTGTC
>DAORAG010000429.1:0-2928 GCA_035344095.1 Cyclobacteriaceae bacterium
TGAGAAGCGCGAGTAACCAAAAAGAAATAATCAGTCAAATAAAAAAAGAACATGGCGTTGAAGTGAATGTGATCTCAGGTGACGAAGAGGCTCGATTGATATTCGAGGGTGTAAAGTCTGCATTGACTTTCGGAGGTAAATCGCTCGTGATGGATATTGGCGGTGGAAGCGTGGAATTCATTATCGGTGATGATAATCAAATTCATTGGAAGCGAAGTTTCGAAATCGGGGCGCAAAGACTACTTGAAATGTATCATCGCCACGAACCGATAACAAAAACAGAAATCCACGAGCTGTATAAGCACTTTGATGAAGTCCTCGGTCCGCTCTTTAAGGCACTGGATGAATACAAACCGGAAGCTTTGGTTGGCTCATCCGGAACCTTTGATACGCTGAGTGATATCTACTGCATCCAAAACGGGATAACTAAAGATCCGAATGCACCGGAGACACCACTGTCATTTGAAGGTTTCAATCAAATCTTCAAGGAACTGCTCGTAAGAAATCGCGAACAGAGAATGTCCATCCCTGGCATGATAGAACTTCGCGTGGATATGATTGTAGTGGCTTGCTGCCTGATTGACTACGTTACTAAAAAATATTGCTTCGATAAGATTCGTGTGTCAAGCTATGCGCTAAAAGAAGGTGTGCTGGCCGATCTATTAAAAAGAAAAACCTCGAAGGTCAAAGCGGGTTAGCTCATTCCTTCGAGGCTGTAATCGGTTTACAATCCTGAGACTTGTTTGTCCTTCGGATATTTTACCTCATATCGGAAACCCATCTTCCGCGTTTCGTTAGGTTGAAGGGTCAGGCTCCACACCATCTTTCCTGTTTTCTCATCAAATCGTGAACCACCCGTATCAAGAGGGTTCACTTCAATCTGGCTGTTCTTGGAAATCGGCATTTGATCTTCAACCGTGATCTTTACAGGTTCACCTTTTGTGTTTCTCACTGATATTTCCCAAACATGTTCTTCGCGCTGATTCGAACCGATAGTTCGTTTTGTAGTCAGGTCTTTCAACTCTTCTCTCTTTACCACAATTCTCGCATCGCGGCCAAGCGAAACAGACAGCGTGTCCTGAATGTTGTTGGGATCAATAAACGTTTTTCCAACATAAGTGCCTTCGAAGAAGATATTGGCCTCACCTGGAAGCAAATCAAAATCTTCCCACCCGGTAGCTTTTGCAATCAGGAATGCATCAGTATCCAACTTAGGAACTGTTGAATAATTGTAGATAGCCTTCATTTCATGATTCTTTATATCAACCAGTGTTGGTTTGGAAGAAGATTCAACCGTGTATGGCAATGGAATTTCAAACTCAGTGTTTAGAGAAGTTTGTATCGAGGTTGTTTCGATTTTCGTTGCTGAAAATCCCATTGACCTCCGCTCTCGTTCCAGATCATCAGCTGTTACCACTATTTCATTTAATTCGCTTGCGGCAGGCATCGCTTTACCGAGACTTCTTTTGCGATACTCATACGCAACAGGATTGTAGAAATCAAGGAACCAGGGAAACAGTTCCGGCTTGAGTCCTCCCTGGTTAGGGTTAGCCGTTGACAATTTCAACTTCACGTTCTTCCACATCTCACCTGTGCTTTGATACACGTTGGCTCGATAGGCAAGCTGAACGGGATTCTTTGTATTCATGGCTCGAAGGTCATAAACAGGATTCCACCCCGCATTCGATACGATATAGCTGACCTCTAGTGAGGCAGAAGTGGCAGCCGAAGCAGAAACACTGACAACAATCTCGCTTGTGTTTCTACTGTAAAGTTCATTTTCAGAATTGATCTGTCTTTGCAAACGCACAATGTGATTGTTGATTTTCTTGATCTTTTCATCCTGCTTCACTTTGGAAGTCAAAACGTCCCCGAGGCGGCTCCTGTAAAAGTCGGCCATCGCCTTCAGTTCATTTACAGTCAGGTTTTGACTGGTGCCCCCAATCTTTTGGTTACTCAGCAACATCTGTTCCTCCTTATTCAGAATCTCCTTTTGGCTCTGTTCGATGGTGAGTTGTTTTTGATAATTTTCGAGAGAGTCTTTCAGCAGCTTCAGTTTGTCGGGTACGTTGAACTCGTTCAAATAATTTTGCTTGTGACGAATTCCAAGGATGGTAAAACTACCTTTGCCGGAAACCTGTACGCTGGTTGGATCCAACTGTGACGTAAGACCTGAAATAACCAACTCCGTCTTGCCTGCGTCAACCCGCGACTTTACCTCTCTGGTCACTTGAGCCTGGCTTAAAAAAACCGTGACATCGGTAATTTGACTTTCTGCCTTTTTCTCCTGTTGCGCGAAGCCTGTAGTCCAGCCGAGAAATAATATAAATACAAATGATTTCTTCATAATTCTGATTTTTACTTACCAGATGCACGAAAGCATCCTTTTCCATAAAACTGAACGAAAGTTCCTCAAAAACATTGGAAATTGACCTCAAAAAATCACTTTTGTCAATTATGCAAAAAACCTTTCCAGAGCCTCAGTTACGTCAATTTGCTCACAACGTCTTCTTAAAAATGGGTTGTTCCCAAGAAGACGCTACGCTGGCCGCAAACGTGTTGCTTCAAGCAGACTTGCGTGGCATTGACTCGCATGGATTGGCTCGGCTAAGTGGGTATGTAAGGCTGTGGGAAGCGAAGAGGATCAACGCCAATCCGAAAATTGAAATAGTTCATGAAACGCCTAGCACCGCGGTCGTGAACGGTGATCAGGGACTTGGTCTGGTAGTAGCACCAAAAGCAATGGAAATTGCTATGAAGAAAGCAGAAACATGTGGAACCGGATGGGTAGCAGTGAAAAACTCAAATCACTTTGGCATAGCTGGTTATCATGCGATGATGGCACTAGACCATGACATGATCGGCATGTCCATGACCAATGCAAGTCCACTGGTTGCCCCAACTTTTTCAACTGAAAGACTGCTGGGC
>DAORAG010000430.1:0-2923 GCA_035344095.1 Cyclobacteriaceae bacterium
TGTGGAGCCGCTGGGAATTGAACCCAGGTCCAGAGAAGTTGAACACATAGGTTCTACATGCTTAGTTAACTTTAATTTTCGAGAACGGAAAGGTAGTCAACAACCTCATCTGTTCCTTAGTCACTGTGTCTTAGTTGCACTTAGTAACCTCGCGCAAAGCAGTTCCGACAAACGACACCGCATATTCATCACTCGCAGAACAAAAGCGATGAGCGATGTTGGCCCTCCGATTCTTAATCGGAGCAAACTTATCTAACGTATCGTCAGATTAAGCAGCCAAGGCGTAGTTAGACTCGCCAAGTATGGTTCAGGACTATCTTTCAAGGCTCTCATCCCATGAGCCTGCATGCTGGCATATGTACTCACGCATCCTGTCAAAACCGGTCGGCCCCATGTTTTGAGCGTGGCAGGTAAAGCCAAACTCTTCAAAGAACGTGTAATGAACTACAAAGATACGCTGAATTTAGTTTCTCGCCTTAACGCTAAATTCTTAATCTTTTTCCCGCTGCTGACACCGCAGCAGTGTTGAAGAAACCAACAACCTTTCGATTTCCTTTTGTTACTACTATGTTGGTCGAAACATTCGCCAGGGGGGTGGCAAACAACTCAGAAAAGCCACCCGGGCGATCTGTTTGAATAACTACCTGATTCATGAAATTAAAAGCTTCCAAAGTAATGGAATGAATTTCCACGTACACCGAATCCAGGGGCTTATAAGGGTTCTTGACAAGATTAGTATTGTCGTCTACGTCAAAGGGATTGATCTCCCTGCGAATGGGAGCAATAAAAGGCACGCCATCAAAATTTCCACTTGCAGAAAATCCGGCATCATAAGCCAGATTGATTTCACTCGGTCGGTTTAAAAGCACACCATTTTTAAATCCCTTAATCCAGTAACGATCGTCTTCTCCTTTCGGATCAACCGCCCAAAACTCTGCGATGTACGACTCTTCCTGGAAGGCTGTTTCTTCTTCAAACGTAAACGTTATGCTGTCAATAGGTGGAACCCTGCTCATGGTGGAGAACGCCTTGAACTCATCAGCACCAATCTGAATCGTCAGTTCGAACGATCTACCTACCTCACCGAACACCCCTGCACTGATCGCTACGAGATTGTATTGACCTGGTACCTCATCACTTTCGGTAAAAGGGTATATCTTCCCTTGGTCGTCTACAACCACAACCTGCGCACCCGAAACCCCTGTAGGAGGAGTGTTGTCAAAGTAGGGCTGCGTTTCAGTAAGCCTTATTATTTGATCTTCATCTTTGTTGTTCAGCCAGGCATCCACCACCAGAACTGGATCAGCTGACTCCAGCTCAGGAGAAATTTCATCCTCGCATGATAAGAAAGGAAGGACCACTATTACGAATGAATATCGAATCAAATATTTCATCACGGTCAAAATTTAAAATTATAGGAAACGGCCGGGATCAAACTACCAATAATTGAAAACTGAACAGCTTTTGAATCAATGGGATTATTATCAACCACTCTCTGGTCTCGCTGAGAAAAGTAAATTGAAAACGGATTCCTTCTGGAATACAGGTTATAGATCGAGAAAACCCAGTTGTCTTCAATTTTACGTTTGCGTCCTTTTTTCATCTTCTTACCCTGCAAAGTGCACGACACGTCCAGACGATGATAGGCCGGCAAACGCACATTGTTTCTGGAGTTGTTTGCATTATAGGGTATCAGCAAATCCTGAAGTACAAACCTTGAAGTGGGGAACGTGGATGGTGAGCCCGTTACAAAGACGAAGTTAGAAGACAGAGAGACCCTTTCACTTACATCATAGAACCCAGCAACCTTCAAATTATGTGTTTGATCGTACCGGGTAGGATACCACTCATTGTTATTGATACCATTAACTTTTGATTCTGTTCTCGCAAGCGTATAACTTACCCAGCCAGTTAGCTTCCCGGTTTTCTTTTGCAAGTAGGCCTCTAAGCCATAAGCTCTCCCTCTCCCACTCAGCAGGTCTCCCTCCAAAAATTCATTGATGAGAATATCTGCTCCATCAATATAATCTACTTGATTTTGCGCTATTCGATAATAAGTCTCCAGCGAAAGCTCATATTCTTTTCCAGGTCCTAGGTCTCTAAAGTATCCAAGTGTAAATTGATCGGCCAGTTCTGGCTTTATTTCTCTTGAGCTAGGCGTCCACACATCCAATGGATTGGAAGCTGCGGTGTTGGAGATCAAATGCAGATACTGCACCATTCTATTATAACTTCCTTTGAGTGAACTCTTTGGTGAAAGCTGAACTCTGAATGAGGCCCGTGGCTCCAAATTGTTGTAGTCCACAATCGACTCACCTTTCGCAATATTTTCCTCTGATACCGGATATCTGCGGAAGCCAGGAATTGTGTCGTTGTATTGATATACTTTACCCGGCCCAAAAAGTTGAAAATGAGAATACCGAAGGCCATATTCTAAAGACAACCAATGATTAATCTTCTGACGATTGCCAACATAAACGGCAGCTTCAAGGTTGTACTTTTCATCGAGACTCACATCTATTGCATTTCCATTGGAAACACCAACAGCGTTGGCCGGTGTAAATGAATAGTAAATTGCCTCTCCCCCAAAATCCAGTTCATTGTTGCTGTTGATGAAGTAGGTGAATTGTGGCTTGAGAATAAAATTGGAGATAGACGAATCCCAATTGAATTTGTCGAGATCATCCTCACCAAACTGTAATTGATAGTCGTAATTACTATATACAAATGTCACGTTCGAAAATAATCGCTCATTATATAAATGATTCCATCGCAGCGTACCCGTTGTGTTTCCCCAGCTAAATCCTTGTTGCCGGTCAAAAAAGAAAACATCACGACCAAAATAACCTGAAGCATAGAGCTTGTTCTTGCGGTTGAATGTGTAGTTGGTCTTTAGTGTCAGGTCATAGAAATACAACTTGCC
>DAORAG010000431.1:0-2906 GCA_035344095.1 Cyclobacteriaceae bacterium
GAGTTGATGATCCTTCGCCCCTCTGACAACAAATTGGATAGGAGGTTTCGATTGGAGTCATCGCCTGCGACTGTTCAACAATTTCCATTGTCGGAATGGTCTAAGGGCCTCTATCGTGCGAGCATGCAGTGGACGATGGAGGGCAAAGAATTTTATATTGAAAAAGTAATCGTGCTCTAGATTATGATTTGGACTGCCTTGCTTATGGGTGTTGCTGGAGGCCTTCATTGCGCAGGCATGTGTGGTCCATTGGTGTTGGCAGCTACCGCAAAAAATCCATTTGCCGGGAGCAAGTTAATCTACAATGCCGGACGGGTACTAACCTATGGACTACTAGGGATGCTGGCCGGAAGTGTTGGTGAACTTGTGCAGATCTCAAGATACCAGAATCTCTTCGCTTACCTTGCCGGGGGAACGCTCTTGCTGATGGGACTCGGTGCGATCAGTGGATTCAATATTCCTTTGATTACCCCTATGCTTTATTCTTTTACAAATTGGCTTAAGCAGAGAATGGGAAGTTTCCTCAAAGGAAAGAATAATGTCTTTGCGTTAGGGATGCTCAATGGTTTGTTGCCTTGCGGTCTTACTTACTTAGCGCTGTCTTACTGCTTCACACTCGATGGGTCTGTTCAGGGACTATTGTTTATGGTATTTTTTGGACTGGGTACAGTGCCGGTGATGGCAGGGATGATGTGGATGGTAGGTCTGGCGCTGAAAAGAGTCAAATTAAGTTATCAGCGAGTGAGCATGATCGTATTGATTGCGATCGGCAGTCTGGTGATCGGACGCACGTTCTTTACACATTCGCACATGACGCACAACAATGGTAACGAAGTGACAACCAACGAGGTAATATGCCGCTAGAAAGCGTTTTTATTGTTGGCCGAAATATGTACTTTTACTAGCTACGAGCCCTGATTTTGGGGTTTTTACTGATTATACAAGCTCTAAAAAAACAAAAAGAATGAAACGAATACTTGTCCCCACAGATTTCTCGAAAGCCTCTGTTACAGCCCTGGAAGTGGCATGTGAAATTGCAAAAAAGGCGGGTGCTGATGTGATTGCTCTTCATGTAGTAGAAGAGGCTACATCTGAGTCATTTAGAGTATCGGGCGAGATCGTTCAGCGGGATTTTGAGGATAGGTTGTATACCCTTAAGCTTCTTGAGAAATCCAAGAAGCAATTGGAGAAACTGGTAATGGATCCGAAGTTTAAGGATATCAAATTGGACGGAGAACTTAGACTTGGAAATCCTTTCCACGGCATGAACGCGATCATTACCGAGCATAATGTAGACCTGGTAGTAATGGGAACCAGAGGTCATTCCAGGCTTGAAGAAATGATCATTGGATCAAATACTGAGAAAGTGGTACGTCATGCCCATGTCCCAGTATTAACCGTTCATAAGAAGCCATCAAAAGTTGACTTTAAGAATATTGTGTATGCTACAGCGATGTCAAAAGATGAAGAGGCTTTTGCTAAAATCGTAAAGCGTGCTCAAAAGATGTACAACTCAACCATTCACTTGCTTCGTGTCAATACGCCTGGTGACTTTCAGCGCGATCGTGTTGCTAAAGAGTATATGGAGAAGTTCGCCAAGAAACTCGGCCTTACCAATTACACTGTTAATATTTACAATGATATAACAGAAGAAGAAGGTATTATTTATTTTGCAGACAGCATCAATGCTGACATGATTGCAATGGCAACACATGGCCGCACAGGATTTGCACATGTACTTGCCGGAAGTATTGCTGAGGATGTAGTGAGTCATGCCAAAAGGCCTGTGCTGACTCATGTAGTTAAGAAATAAGCGACAACAACAATTAGTTACAGCAAGGCCCGTTAGATCAACGGGCTTTGTCGTATATACCGGTTGAAGTAACAGTCTGGCTAATGAGGGACTATTATCAAATAATGGGCATAAGCCCCCGGGCAACAGAGGCTGAGATCAAACGCTCATACCGCAAACTTGCGGTCATGTATCATCCAGATAAAAACACTTCAATTGATGCCGAAGAGAGATTCAAGGAAATAAACGAGGCCTACGAGATATTACGTGACCCAGAAAAGCGACAACAGTACGATTATCAACTTCGGGTTCATAGCACGTTTCACTACACCCATACCAATCCTGTAGATCCTGCAAACCGAAGGAGACGCGCGTACCAGGCATATCGTCAAGAGGTGCAATCGTCTCGAGAACTTATGGCAGAGTACCTCCCAAAGTTAAGGTGGGCCTGCTGGGTCTCTATTCTGGTTTGCGTTTTGGTTTGTGTTGATGCCTTACTACCCTACAGTCAATTTCAGGAAGATATTCTTGAAATCAACAGGATGTATAGAACCGGGCGAGGCGGGGGGATGATATACGACCATGACGAATTAATAACCAGGAGCGGGATGATGATCAAACTTTATGACGATGAGATACTTGAATTTAAGGAAGTACGACAGATCAAGGTTGAGAAGTCAATTCTTTTTGGGAAAATTGTGACCGCGGCCACACCAGATAATCGCTATCATGTTCGCGTGGCTTCTTTGTATAGCAATCTCTCATTCATCCCTATTTTGCTGTTTGTAGTTTCAGTGCTGGGTGTGAGTATTCGGGATCGGGTGGATTTTCCGTTCAATCTCACAATTGTGTCGTTTTTGTTATTGATAATTGTTGTGTTCCTTATTTTCAGATAGATATGAGCAAGAAAAAGAAAGATTCCTGGAAAGACAGGGAAGGGATCGTATACTCAACCAATAGCGACTATGAGTATAGGAACTACGAAGAGGCTGAATCGGAAACTCTGCCACCCGCTCAGCAGCAACTGCGCGTAAGCCTTGATAAAAGTGGTCGTGCCGGTAAGCAGGTGACCCTGGTTACAGGATTTGTAGGTACCAAGGATGATTTGGAATCA
>DAORAG010000432.1:0-2873 GCA_035344095.1 Cyclobacteriaceae bacterium
TTCTTTGATGGGAAGGTGTTGATCTTTAGTGGGGACATTGTGATCGGCTGTGGCAGTGGTCCTTGCGGTATTAAAGACGCCTATCCCTCTTTTCTTTAATCCATCAAAGGCCTGTGGGCTGGTGACTTCGTGAATGTAATGCCGGTCGATAAAAAGCGCATCTGGATATCCACTTTGCTGCCTGACGACATGCGCATCCCAAATCTTATCAAATAATGTTTTACCCATTTTGCTTTATAACAAGCGTTAGTTTGTATCAAACTCTGTAAAACGAACCCGCCCCGTGTTGTTCTGCCAGGCAGACAACACGGGGCGGGATTGAATTATACAGAAATACCTACTGTTGATTCATCAGTTCTATTCCAAAACGAAGGTGTTAAAAGTTGATGAACGTTTCAAAGAAATGACTGAAAAGATTTTACTCCTACCAAGTGTTTGGTAGGAGTTTGTGTGCTATTTAAACTTAGCATGAAGTGAAATAATGTTGGACGTTAATCCGTTGGACCGCTCGTAATGGTCAAAGCGAATTTCAATTGTATTCCACCGCTTCACGCCCAATACCCCATCGGGTGAAACATATCGAAATCCAAGTCCACCAGATTGGCTGCTTAACTCGGAAAGATCATAGTCGCTACTATAAAATTCACTCGCAGGACTGTGCTGGCGAATAGGCGCAAAATAGTCAATGGCTGTTTGGTGGTGATAGCGATAGAATGGGGTGATTGAAATGAATGGAGTTACTTTTACTGACGTTTCGAAGTTGACGGTATGGGCCTGCATTCCCCAGTCATCCTGATAATATCGATAGAAAGCTCTTAGGATAAATCTGTCACCGAGGAAATAGTTAGCACGAAACCCAATGGGAATTTTGAAGCGTGCGTCCGGAAGTTTTTCTACAGCAGCGGCATTGGTAACAAAGTATACTCTATTAAATGGTAAACTTAAGAAGCCCTGCTGATAGGCAAGATCTAAAATCATCGCCACCTGCAACCTTCTGTTGATGATCTGCGAAAGCGCGAACGATGAACTAAATGAATTTCGTGATTTGGTAGAGTAGGGCGCTGGCCTGAGTTCTATTGGATAAATAATTGTGACTTGATCCAGGTAAGCCTGGAATTTGGCACTTAGTTGTCGGTTGTTGTCTTTTGAGTTCTTCGTTGCATTGATTCCCCCACCAAAAGAAAGATAGTCATATTCAGCGGAGATGGCTGCGTTGGCTCCAAACGATTGGCCTTTCTCTTCATTGGTTACCGACCATGCTATAGAGGGGTAGAAGCGCTGATCATTTGATGACGCTGATGAGATGGTGTTGGGATCTACTTTATCAGATGATGCAGAAGTATAGGTGTCAAAACCTAACTCAAAAATATAGTTGTGAAGACGACCTTTTACATCATACTTCGAAAGGTGCAAATCAATCGTGTTAGAAATGTCTGTCAGTCGTTCTGTGCCTACACCGCCCGTAACTGCTGAGTTATTACCTTCCTGATGGTAGTAGCTTGACACAAAATTAGCTTCATCAAACTTCAACTTTCGGGCTTCATACAGAGAGTCAGTATCATTGGTTTGAGCAAACAGGCCGGCAATGGACAGGTAAAGTCCGATGAGCGTGAGGGGAATTCGAATCATGGTAGTTGCTAAACGTTAGTTACAACCACAACCACCACCCGTCTTGCCTCCGTTTGCTCCGGAGGCACCTTCGCGATAAAGTTGAAAATTCATTTCAAACTTTTCGCATTTTCTCATAGCGAGTTCCATCTCAGCATCGTTGAGATACATTTTCTGATATTCCTTTACAGGAGCGCAGGATGAACTCCAACCCATAAGTCCTGAGAATAATAGCAATAGGCCAATTCGATTCTTCATCTTACATTAATTCAATCTGATATTCTTTGACGTGTACACTTTGTTATTGTCATCAACGATGATGCAAGCAATACCTTTCATTTGATTGATCATGTGCAAGCCAGTATCAATACCCATCACCGTTACCGGTGTGGCCATCGCGTCCGACAGCTCTGCACTAGGGCTTATTATTGTTACACTTTTAATTCCCGATACCGGAAAACCTGTTTTTGGATCAATGGTGTGGGAGTATTTTTTTCCATCAATTAAGGCAAACTTTTCATAACTACCGGAAGTGGCCACTGCCAATCCTGAAATCTTCAAATAGGAAAAGGCATGATCCTTAAAGTCGGGATGCGCTATCCCGATAGTCCAGGGTGAGCCATTAGGCTGATCGCCCCACGCAGAAAGATCGCCTGATGCATTAACGAAGCCGCTTTCTACTCCATTCTTTTGCATTAGTTCTCTTGCCTTATCAGCTGCGTAGCCTTTGCCAATTCCACCAAATCCAATTCTCATGCCTTTTTCTTTAAGGAACACGGTTTGATGTTCGGGATCAAGGATCACGTTCTTATAATTTATCAACTTGACCGATGCCTTGGCTGTCTCGCGGTCAGGGAGTGAAGTCATTTTGGTGTCAAAGTTCCAAAATTTCTTGTCCAGAGAACCGTAGGTGATGTCAAAAGCTCCCTGGGTGATATCTGATATTTTCTTTGACCTGAAGATGAGATCGTAAACCTCTTTATCGACCGGTACGGGCGACATGCCAGCCATCGCGTTGATTTGATTGGTTTGGCTATCATCCTTGAACGTTGTGAGAAGTCGCTCGATCCGTTGAATTTCTTTGATGGACAATTCAATTTGTTCGGCTGCCCAATGTTCATCTTCGCTCACCACACAAAATTCAAAGTGATTGCCCATCAGCTTCGTACCCTTTTTATGGGCTACAACCTTACTCGTCAAGTTGCTAACGGGCATTGAGGGCTTGTTCGATTTGTTGGATGAATTCTTCAGGAGTGCCGGATTTA
>DAORAG010000433.1:0-2872 GCA_035344095.1 Cyclobacteriaceae bacterium
TATGTGCGTGCCAACAATACGCTGGTAGCAGAAGCCAGCGGTGCAAGTTCTATCCTCTATCGGGGCAACGCTACCGTATCAAGCAGCGTGTCAGGTGCCAGCACCATCATGAAAGACTAAATAGATAGGAGTGACCTGCTAGGCCAGGTTGTGATATACATTCTGAACATCATCGTCCTCTTCGAGGGCGGTGATGCACTCCATCACTTCATCCAGTTCCGCTTCCGACAATTCTTTCGTGGTAGTAGGAATGTATTGCAGTTCAGAACTCTTCGCATTGAGTTCTTTGGCTTCGATAAACTTCTGCATATTGCCAAAGTCATTGAACTTGGTGTAAACCACAATCTCATCTTCTTCTCGCTCGATGTCTTCAGCACCGGCATCAATGAGATCCAGTTCCATTTCATCCAGGTTGAGCGACTCAGGGGCAAATTTGAATACGCCTTTGCGCTCAAACATAAACGCCACCGAACCGGAGTTGCCCATATTGCCACCATTTTTCGAAAAGTGAAGTCTCACATTCGCCACGGTCCGCGTGGGATTGTCGGTGGCACACTCCACCAGCACAGGTACGCCATGAGGAGCATAGCCCTCGTAGGTAACTTCTTCAAAGTCTTTTTCCTCGCGGGAGGAGGCTCGCTTAATGGCAGCTTCCACACGGTCCTTGGGCATGTTGGCACCCTTGGCATTCTGGATAGCCATGCGGAGGCGGGGATTGTTTTCAGGTAAGGGTCCACCTTGCTTTACGGCAATGGCAATGTCTTTACCAATTCGGGTGAAAGCCTTGGCCATCCGGTCAAAGCGTGCAAACATCTTGTGCTTTCTCTTTTCGAAAATACGTCCCATGACTACAATATGTACAGGTTAGAAGGTGCCAAAATTAAAGGTATTGAAGAAATTAGAAAAACGAGGAAATCGAAATCCTGACCGCATTTGTAACCAAACCGACCCTGGCCAACTCTACGGAATTGAAACCAATCTTTAAAACCTATGTTGTACCTAACTATTGGCTTATTTGCGCTTTCTGCTGTTCTCGGCCTTGCTATTCTGTTGAAATGGCTTTCTAAGAATGATGCTCCTAAAGGCGTGGTCTACTCTCATGGTGCGGTAGCTGCGACTGCGCTTGTGCTGCTCGTAATCTATGCTTTGCAACATCCGGATGCCTTTCCACAAGTAAGTATTCTATTGTTTGCCATTGCAGCGCTGGGAGGATTTTATTTGTTTTTTACAAATCTGAAATCAGGAGCAAGGCCCCTTGGCGTAGCTTTTATTCATGCTGCCATCGCAGTAGGAGGCTTCCTTATACTTTTGCTCTTTGCATTTGCATAATGAAAGTTTTCGGTCATCCTGTTCATATGATTCTCATTCATTTTCCCAGTGCTTTGTTTCCGGTTGATTTGATGTTGAGTGGGTTTGGGTTCTTCACGGGTCAATCTGTTTTTTATGTGGCAGCGTTTTATGTAATGGTTATCGCGGTAGTTACAGGATGGCTTGCTGTAATGGTGGGAGCCGTTGATCTTATGCATTTAAAGGAAAGCGAGCTGCTGTTGAGGAAGACGCTGGTTCACGGTGCGATCAACATCTGCATGTTGATGGTCTACTCAACCCTTGCTTTCAGCTCATACAGGCAATATCCTGAACTTGTAGCACCTAATGAATTTATGCTGGCGTTCAAGCTTCTTCTCGTGGTTGTAATGTCGATTGGGAATTATTTTGGGGCTGAACTGGTATTGAAGTACGGGGTTGGCCTGTTGAAAAAATAAACTATGTCTGGACTACCTGAAACCTTGGTTATACAAAAAATCCTGGATGGCGAGGTATCGATGTATGAGATCCTCATCCGAAGATTTAATCCCTTTCTTTATAAGGTAGGCCGGTCCTATGGCTTTTGTCATGAAGATGTGCAGGACCTTATGCAGGATGCTTTTGTCAGTGCATACCTCAATCTTTCAAGCTTTCAAAACAAGGCTTCATTCAAAACCTGGGTGATAACGATAATGCTCAATAAGTGTTATCATAAAACGCAACGCCTCCGTCACAAACTGGAGGTATCACTAAATCATCACGAATCAGAAAAATCAACACCTATGTTTGTATCAGATCATACACACACCAACCGGGCTGTAGTCAACAATGAACTCAGTCGTGTGATTGAAGGTGCCCTGCAATCAATTCCTCTTGAGTATCGTATGGTATTCTCGCTTCGTGAAGTAAGTGGTTTGAACACGGCCGAGACGGCCGAGGTATTGAATATATCCGAAGCAAACGTGAAAGTGAGACTGACCCGTGCCCGCAAAATGCTTCGGACAGAAATAGAAAAGATGTATTCCGCGGAAGACATCTTTGAGTTCAACCTCATCTACTGCGACCAGATCGTTCAGAAGGTAATGACTGAGATTGGCTGGCGTAATGTGGTGTAAACTTTTCATGCACTATTGTCCTTGGTGCCCCTGAGCCCTGTCTTCAAAAGAACTGCTGGGGTATCCTGATCGGGCCATGGTTGTGTCGCTTTCAGGAATAAGAAAAAGGTTATAATAAGTGAGGTTCTTCAAATTAACCATCGAATATTTTTGGGCTATTTTTTCTTGGGAACAAGCTAATGTATACTTTTAAGTAACTATTTCCTTATTTATGAGAATTCCTACCCGTTTGATTTTGTTTTGCCTGGTCGCCCTAGCGGATATCGCTGCTGCCCAATCCAAATTACCTGAATTCAGCCAGGCCACCTTCTGGCTATCCGATAGCTCCACCGTAACCGCCATCGTAAACCAAAAACAACTTCTGACGAGAAATACCCTCGAATTGCAAGGTGAACCAAACCGAAACCTGCGATGGGCTGACGTCCGAAGTTTTGTGATAGACTCCACCCAAT
>DAORAG010000434.1:0-2865 GCA_035344095.1 Cyclobacteriaceae bacterium
CTCGAAGTTTTCAGTCTGATGAATGATAAAGGCGTTTCATTCTGCCCCACCCTTGCCGCTGGCGATGCTATTCAGCAATACAACGGATGGAAAAAAGGAGTCGATCCGGAGCCGGAAAGAATTGCACAAAAGCGAGTGAGCTTTTCAGCCGCACTAAAGTCTGGTGTTAATATTATTGCAGGTGGGGATGTAGGTGTTTTTTCACACGGTGACAATGCCAGAGAGCTGGAGTTGATGAAAGAATACGGAATGAACGAAATTTCTATTCTGAAATCTGTGACTTCCGTTAATGCAAAAGCATTCCATCTTGACAATTTGGGCGAAGTGAAAGCCGGATTCCTCGCTGATCTGGTGGCTGTATCTGGTGATCCTTCAAAATCGATCGGCAATTTGAAAAAAGTGTCGTTCGTCATGAAAGATGGTGTTGTCTATAAACAAAAATAAATCTGGGTACTGGCTACTGATTTTTTCGCTTCAGTCATCGTTAGCCTTTTCACAAACTTTCGCAGAGCGGTTATCAATTGCTGCTGTTGAGCTCACACATCAAACGGTTTCGTACGATCCGTCCTATTTCAAGATAGATTATCCAAACGGAGACGTGCCTGCAAACAAGGGAGTTTGTACAGATGTTGTGATCAGAGCCTACAGAAAATTGGGAATTGATTTGCAGCAGGAAGTCCATAAAGACATGGCCGCAAATTTTTCCTTATATCCGAAGATTTGGGGATTGACGAAGACAGACAAGAACATTGATCACCGCAGAGTACCTAACCTGATGACTTTCTTCAGTCGGCATGGAAAAGTGAAATCCAAATCGAAGGACGTCTCAGCATATGCCCCTGGCGATATTGTTGCGTGGGATCTTGGTGGAGGCACAACGCATATCGGCATTCTAATAAACCAACGGTCGCCTGATGGGGAGCGACCGTTGGTGGTTCACAATATTGGTAGGGGTCAGGAAATTTCAGATTGCCTTTTTGACTTTACAATCATTGGGCATTATTCCTATCCCCGATAAATCAATTTGTCGATCTGGTTAACCTCACTTTTGCATCGTCTGCCCGTATATCTACTTTGGCAGATCCCTGAGGCAAAGAGACTGTGGTAAATGTTTCTGTCTTTTCACGAATATCAAATCCTCCCTCGGCAAATACCCTTGCATCATCATGGCGGATGTTAAACTCACCGCCTCCACCCAGAATCGACATTGCAATAAGACCATCTTGTCCACGAATGCTGTATTCGCCTTTATCACTAAGGGATGTTTCCACTACGAAATCTCCATCATCGATGTCTGCCACTATTGATGTAAATTTTCCATTCTTAATTTCTATATCTCCATCATCCACTTCAATATCAAGCGAACCTTTCCCTTCATCCATTCTCAAGTCTCCGTCATCCAGACGGAAACGAAATTTGTTTCCACCACATGAGAACAAATCGATATCCGCATCATCAACAGTCATAGAAATTGAGCCATTGACATTAGTGATAGCATAGTCGCCATCGTCACCTTTGATAATCAGGCTTGCTCCCTCAGGCGCTTCAATTTTGATTTCATATTCTTCTCTGTAGTACCCTACGATTCCTGACGCATATGAAGAGGATTTTTCGCGAATACGCAAGTCTCCACCTGCGTCATTTATTTCCATGGCAAATTCCTCGTGGCCGAAGTAAAGGCCTTTTGTTACCACAGTTCTGTCCACCTTCAAATGAACATTATTTCTCTTCGAACCAGTGATAAACACTTTTGCATCCGAGGTGCTAAGTTCAATAGTGCCATCGGGTTTTAGATTAAAATCTTTGTCTAGATGATATTCTCCGTCCTTTTGAGCAAAGAGGCTCACCGCAGAAAACATCGCAATTGCCGTAAATATTGATTTCATCCGTTTTATGATTTGATGATTTTGTAACGTAAGACGGGGAAATATTTGCAGGGGTTGCAACTTGGGCTAAAGTTCCCGAATTAATTCACAATACAGGCTCGTAAGGGTCTTTTCCGCCTTTCCGGCAATAGCGATAATCTCCTGGATATTTACTGGCTGAAGGTTATCAGGATCGCAGTCGTCCGTGAGTACTGATACAGCACAACAGGGAATACCGGCATGGTTGGCTACGATCACCTCAGGCACCGTAGACATCCCTACAGCGTCTGCCCCAATTCTATTTAAGAATCGATACTCGGCTCGTGTTTCGAGATTAGGCCCCATCACACACACGTACACCCCTTCATTCAACTTAATACCGGTACGCTTCGCAATCGCCTTCAATTTGGTATTAAGTTCTTTTGAATAGGGGGCACTCATGTCCGGAAAACGAGGTCCTTGTTCATCTACGTTGGCGCCTCGCAGGGGGTTATCAGGCTGGAGGTTGATGTGATCATCGATCAACATCAGCTCACCTTTTTTCCAATTAAGGTTCATGCTTCCTGCTGCATTCGAGATCAATAGGTTTTTTACGCCCAACTCCTTCATCACACGAACCGGCAATGTGATCTGTTCCATCGTGTAGCCTTCGTAGTAATGAAATCTCCCATTCATCGCCAGCACCAACTTTCCTCCCACTTCACCAAACACTAGTTTGCCTTTGTGAAACTCAACAGTTGAAACAGGGAAGTGAGGAATGTCTTTGTAGTCAATCTCGATGGGGTTCGCGATTTGATTGATGAATTGTCCACCGAGACCTGTCCCAAGAATAACGCCTACCACTGGTTGACTAACACCTTGCCTCCTGATGAAGTCGGCAGCCTCCTTATATTTTTCAACAACGCTCATGTGTCCTATTCATAAAAATCTTTGGGTGGCGTTGTCGCCAAATCAAAGAAGAAGTTACCAACCTTTTCGGTTACCGCTTTAAAATATTTCT
>DAORAG010000435.1:0-2855 GCA_035344095.1 Cyclobacteriaceae bacterium
TTTAACGACTTGCCTGATCTTCAGCCACAATATGAATCCAGTGGGCTTTTGGAAGAAGTGTGGATGAAAGATGTGAACAAACGTCTCATTTCTCAAAGGTGGGAGCGTTGCAGGTGGGATGAAGTTCTTAGTAAACAGTTGGGCAACAGAAAAATGATCCCTTTCAAGCAATCTCTGAGTTTGAAAGGAAAAATACTTTTGGCAGGCACAGGTCAACCTCTTCAAGATTCATCGCTGGTTTCTTTTTATCAAGACAAGAAAAAGATCGTGTACTCTACCTATTGCAACAGCAAGGGAGAGTTTGAGTTGCCACTCATCAACGACTATTCGAATAATGATCGCTTCTATTATAAAGTGGAGCCAGTGAATCCTCGTGCAAAAATTGATGACTATTACATACAATCGGAGATGGCGGTGCCAAAAGTACAACCGCTCGATGTGGCATTAAGTGAGTCGGTGGATGCATATGGTGAGTACATTCACAACAAGCGGATCATTGACCACTCTTATCGGGTGTATTTGAGCAGAAATGCTTCTGACAATACTACCACCTCGGATCCCAACGCTCAATACCTGAGTGCTTTGTCGGGAGAAGATGTTAATATCACCATTGATGATTTTGTGGTTTTTGACACCATGGAAGATTTAATT
This sequence comes from Cyclobacteriaceae bacterium, assembly GCA_035344095.1. Taxonomy (GTDB): domain Bacteria; phylum Bacteroidota; class Bacteroidia; order Cytophagales; family Cyclobacteriaceae; genus ELB16-189. The sequence goes on from DAORAG010000435.1 coordinate 652, forward strand.
CATGAGGTCGTTTCGGGTGTGCAGGTAAGGAAGGCCGGAGGAAACTCCAGTATCCGAGTGCCCGTGTTTTCACAAGGCTACACCAAGATTCCAACAGGTGATCCTCTCTACATTGTCAATGGTCTATTCACGCTCAGCACACAGGAGTTTCTCAGCCTTGTGCCCGAAAATATGGTTTACCTGAAAATCATCAATGATCAATCCAAGTTATCTCGGTTTGGTGCTTTTGGCAGCAACGGTGTTATCATCGCGCTTACGCAACAGCGACAAATCAATGAGGTGAGTTTGAAAAGTAAGTACCTGGAACTGCCCGGAGTCAATCAGCCATTGCGTTTCACTGTTGGGCAGCTGGCAAATGCCGGGCTGCGTATACCCAACCTTCGTGCAGCGCTCCACTGGGACCCATCGGTTAATAATAGCTATAAAGGTTTGGCTACAGTGAAGCTGAAGCTTACCGATGATCTTGGGCCAATGCAAGTGTCCGTCAGTGGAGTAACTTTCGATGGCAATCCATTTTCCGGATCAGTTCGGTTCATCGTGAATCGTCCGGGTTACGAGGTCATCAACTAGCCAAATTCAGCATCTGAGCGCCAATACTGGCAAGGCGCTGGATAATTCCCTAACTTAGTGATGGCTAACACTTCGCGACCATGAGCTATCCCAGTATTTTTAATGACGTTATAGGCCCTGTGATGCGTGGACCTTCCAGCTCGCATTGTGCCGCATCCCTCCGCATAGGCCGGCTTTGTCGTGATTTGATGGATGGGGATATTAAAGAAGTCTTGATTGAGTTTGACCCCAATGGATCATTGGCCACCACACACAAAGGTCAGGGCTCCGACATGGGATTGTTCAGTGGCTTTCTGGGATGGGAAGCCTATGATGAACGACTTCCTGATTATCTGCAGGCTATCGAGTCTGCAGGTATAAAGATTGAAATCAAGATTCACGCTATTGGCGCTACGCATCCGAATACTTATCAGATCACTTTAAAGAATGAGAGAGAGGAGAGGAAGATGATAGCACTCTCTACTGGTGGTGGAATGATCCAGGTGATATCTATTGACGGAGCTACAGTAGACATGGCAGGTGACTACTATGAAACGCTCATTTACGTTAAGTCAGCCGATCGCGTGGGCGATTTTCTCAAGCGGTCCATTCAATATGATTCGATTGAAGTTCATCATGGTGATCTCACTTTCATAGAGGTCAAGTCAAATAAGTTTTTGGGCAAGGATATGCTCGATGAGCTATCCAATTTCGAAGAAGTTCTTTTTGTAAAACAGCTTAATCCGGTACTTCCTGTTCTCGCGCGCAAGGACCTCAAGGTTCCGTTTATCACTTGTGAGGAGATGCTTCAGTATAATGAAGGAAAAAACCTGTCGCTTTGGGAGCTGGCGGTACACTACGAGTCACAGCGAGGCAATATTTCTCACCAGGAAGTTATTGACAAAATGAGTAGCATCGTGGGTATAATGGAGAATGCCATTGAGCTGGGTTTGAAGGGGACGTCTTACAAGGATCGTATCCTCGGGCCTCAATCATTGAACTTCAAGAAAAAACTAGACGCGGGAGCGCTGGTGGAAGGTGACGTGATGAACCATGTTACCATGTTTACCTCAGCCATGATGGAGGTAAAGAGTTCAATGGGCGTGATCGTGGCAGCTCCGACTGCGGGTTCATGCGGTGCATTACCCGGTGCCCTCATTGGAACCGCCAAGGCGTTGAAGATACATCACGATGAGGTGGTGAAGGCAATGCTTGCTGCGGGCATCATTGGAGTATTCATAGCTGCCCACGCCACATTCGCTGCGGAAGTAGGTGGCTGCATGGCTGAGTGTGGGTCTGGATCCGGAATGGCTGCTGCGGGCATCGTTGAGTTGAAAAAAGGAACGCTTGACCAGTCACTGGCCGCTGCGTCTATGACATTACAGACTTCACTGGGTATGGTTTGTGACATGATTGCCGACAGGGTAGAGGCGCCCTGCCTTAACAGAAATGTGATGGCCGCCTCAACTGCCTTATCTTGTGCGAATATGGCGCTTGCCGACTATGACCATCTCATTCCTTTAGATGAAGTGATTGAGACGATGAAGAAAGTGGGCGATGCTATTCCCAACACACTGAGATGCACTGGACTTGGCGGGTTGGCGATCACCAAGACTGCGAAAAAGATTGAGGCGATGTTGGCTCAACAGGAAAAT
>DAORAG010000436.1:0-2844 GCA_035344095.1 Cyclobacteriaceae bacterium
TGTCTCCGTGATGGTCGTAATAGTTTTCAGCAGCCGAGATCAGCCTGGCAATGGCCAGTGGATTTTTACCCTCTATTTCTTTGAGTTCGTTGTCAAGCTTTTCACCGAGGGCATAATCACTTTGTTGTACCAGGTCGTTGATCATGCCTTGCAATCCCATGGCGCGTCCATCATCAGGGGAGTAGATGCGCGTAACGCCATAGTCCATGAGTTCGCGTATTTCTTCGGGAAGGATAACGCCACCGCCACCACCGAAAATTTTGATATGACTTGCGCCTTTCTCCTTCAGTAGGTCGTACATGTATTTGAAATACTCGTTGTGGCCGCCCTGGTAGCTGGTCATGGCGATGGCCTGGGCATCTTCCTGAATGGCGGTGTTCACAACTTCCTCCACACTGCGGTCGTGGCCCAGGTGGATCACTTCACACCCTGTGGCCTGGATGATCCTGCGCATGATGTTGATAGCAGCATCGTGGCCATCGAAAAGGCTGGCAGCGGTGACAATCCGAACTTTGTTTTTGGGTTTATAAGGTTCGGGGGCTTTGTGCCCGGCCAGGTTGGGTGCTTTGTCTTTCTTTTCTTTTGCTGCGATATCGGCCTTCATGAAAGTGAATTTTAGAAGGTCAAAAATAACCAGATTGGCCCTATATCCCTAACAGATGGTAGGTACAGGGTTCCTCCCTGTTTATGCCAAAATTATTTTATCAGAGGGATCCAACTTTTGGAACATAGTGTCGTTAGAGCCGATTATAATTGGAACCGGGTCCAATTATTAAATCTTAACTGTGCTTTATATGTTTAACACGGGTGTTGATATGTCAGGGGCTATTCGTTCGATTCTTTTTATTGTGTTCCCGGTAGTGCTGTTGTCTTGTGGTGATGATAGTGAGCCAATTGAGCCTACCCCCTCAAAGCTAATACCCATCTCCTTTAAGGAAGGGGATCTTACGAAGACATTGACGCATAACGAAAACGGTAACCTCACGGAGATAAGATATCAGAGTGGACCGATAGGGACGCCCATAATTTCATATCATCGGTTCGTCTACAACGACCAGGGACGATTGACAGCGTCATCAACAGATACGGGTTGGAGGTACGAGTATACTTATTCTGGAGAGTTAATCCGTGAGACGCAGGAATATGTCAATGGCTCGATCTCAGATCGCCATACCTTTAGTTATGATGCGAAAGGAAGGCTAGTTGAGCAAATCACCTATCAAAATATTCCAAGCGAGGGTGGTATTATTCCAGTTGCCAAAACAACTTATCAGTACGAAGGAGACAATATGGTTGCACAGAGACTGTATTATTATACCTCCTATGGTCTGGAAGCGAGGCTTCTCACTGAGTTTTATTATAGTGATTTTGATTCAATGATCAACTCAGAGGATTACTTCGATGTAATTGGAGTCAATCCATTGTTAAAGTTCAGTAAAAATAATCCTCGGAAGATGATTGTTAAGAACGGCAATGGCACAGTGACCTCAACTGACACCTATCGATATGAGTACCATCCGAAAGGTTATGCGACATCAAAAAAGGTAACTACAAAATTTTACCACGGAGGTGAGGGTACTTATGAGGCCACTTATTCTTTCGTGGAATAGCATAGCTTTTTAGTTAGGGTTTCAGGTGCTGTAAGGTAAAAAGAACTGACCTCACTATGTCGTAGCAATTTATTTCTTTACGCACACCACATTAAAATTAACGGTGGTTGATCCTGCCCTTTCCCACTTTCCATTTACTGTAAGCACATTTCCTACGAGGATACCGGTTGAGCTCTCTTGAAAGGCTGCGCTTGTGGATGAGCCGCTTGCAACGGGCAATACTGTAGTTTGGCCCGGCTCTTCTAGGATGGTATTTCCACTTACGGAGTAGAATGTTTCTGTATCTCCAGCTTGCTGTGTTGATATTCGAGCTGGTCCAAGTTTCTTAATTGTAAGAGCACCTGACACACTTCCGGATTGGCCACCATAGTAGGTGAGGGTATAATCGTAATTGCCAACAAACAGGTCCGCAGCATCGGGAGCATCATCTTTACAACCACTTAGGGCGATAAAGGCAAGGACAATGATGAGTTTAGCTGCATTAAATTTTTTTGACATGGTAGGAAATTGATAGTATGACATATCTGACTTACCAAAGATAGGTTGTGATGAGAAAAACCAACAATACCTAGCGTTGAGTCGAATTCGCAGCACTTTTCAACTTTTTTAATATCGGCTTCCACTCCACACACATCACTTGTGAAGGTGTAGCGCCTGTGGTGTGCTGATTGAAAATCAAAAGTTTTTTGTCGGGGGAGAGGATGGCTCCGTCTTCGTAGACTTCGGTGTTCACCAGTGCGCCTATGTTCTGCGGTGTTGTCCACTCTCCATTTTTCAGAAATGAAATGTAGATATCGTCTTTGCCTTTCGTGTCTGGTCGCTTCATGCTGTTGAACAGGAGTATGTCTTCTCCGGGCACGAACACAGATGGCCACTGCCATGCGGTAGTTTCAGAGAGGTTGCTGACCAGTTCATCCTGCGTGCCATCCCAATCGAAGATGGCCCACTGCAAGTCTTTGCCGCGATCGCTTGAGAAAATCAAGTGTCCGTTTTCCATAGGCACAGGGCAGCACTCGCTACCCTTGTCGTTGATTTCTCGAAGAGGCTCAGCCTTGCTCCAGGTCTCACCCACGCGGTGCGACACCCAAATGTTCCATGCGTCTTCCTCTTTTGCGGAGCCGCCCGGTCGGTCGGAGGTAAAGTAGAAACTGTTGCCATCGGGAGAGAGTCTTCCACCCATGTCGTTGTGTTCTCCGGAGAATGACAGTAGTTGTTCCTTCGCCCATTTGTTTTT
>DAORAG010000437.1:0-2839 GCA_035344095.1 Cyclobacteriaceae bacterium
CGGTATGGGAAGCTGCACCGAGTGCTGATTCAAAATCACCGAATCCCCAATCCCATGAAGCTTTGGCAAGCTCAGGCCTTTTGGTTACTAGTTCTTTTACTCTGTCAAAGTTGGCGTGAGAAGCGCCCACAACATCATTTACCTCTTCATCTAACAATGATGGATATCCATAATGAGGCTTAGCTCCTAACTCAACATCATCATTCGTTCCTTTTGACACCGAATTGCCGAAACCCAGCGATGAAATCGATGTTCCTGCTATCCCCAGTACAGAGCTCTTGATCAAGCTTCTTCGCGTAATTAACTGATGTGCCATTGCCTTTGGTTTTAGATTGGTAAACCCATTTGAACGCAATAACGGTGTGTAATGGCTGTGGTTAGTAGTCATTATATGGGTGGGCGCAGGTCTGATGTGGATTAGCTTGCTGGTGATGCAAAAAAATACCCGGCAGTGTTACCGGGCATTATTTTGGCGCGGTGGTTAGCCGCTAATTTCCTACCACCTGATAATCGAGTTTTTCCGGAGCCCAGTTGTACATGATGTATTTGGCAATCTTATCTGCCTGTTCCTTTCCCGATATTTTTGAGATCAGGTACAATGACCCGTCTATACCTGCCGAGATGCCCTCCGTAGTGATGATGTTCCCGTTGTCGATAAACCTTTTTCCCTTCACCACCTTCACCTTAGGATAATCATTAGCGAGTCCATCCTGACAGCAGTAGTGTGTTGTTGCGGTCTTGCCATCCAGAAAACCTCCCTTCGCAAGAAGAAATACACCCGTGCACACCGATAATAAATACTCTGACTCTCTTCCTGCAGATTTTACCCATTCTATCACTTTGTCATCTCTTAATGGTATTTCTGTTGCCCCTCCCGGAAAGACGATGATGTCTGGTTTGGGGCAATCTTCAAGTGTGTACTGTGGCTTGATGGATACGAACCGATCGCTGAGCACCAAATCTTTTGAAGTGGCCACGGTATAAACCCGATAGCCTGACCCAGCAGCAGCAAATACTTCTCCTGGCCCTGCAAAGTCAAGGAGCTGCACACCTTCATGGATAAAGATGGCTACGTTCCTGACTTTTCGCTCCTGTGCCGCACATGACACCGTTATTATTGCAAAAAGGACAACTATAAAATGTTTCATAAGCTTTACTTGTTTAGTCAACATACGAATTGCCGCAAGAATCAAATATGCCAAAGGTGTTTAGTCGCTCTGGTCGAATGATTCTGCACAGGTGTGCTCGCAGTGAATACGGGTATGCAAAAAGTGCTAATTGTGGTCTTATGAGCTGTAGATAGTGACCTTTATTCGTCTGGCAATGGTAACCATCGCACGTCATTGCCGTTTTAACTAGTTGACTCCTATGGGTGAGATTTGCTCCTACTGTTCCCAGGCAAAGAAACGAGGTGAATTATACTGCTCGCGTCACGACACCGACATGTCGAGATACAAGAGTGGCGTTTTCATTATTGAGTCAGAGGAGATTCAGGAATGTGACAATCATATCACCAGACTTGCATTGAATGTGAACTTCTCAGGACCTCAGACTTACTGGGTAGGTGATCGCGAATTTGTGGTGAAGCCAGGTAATTTTCTACTTATCAATGAGGGGCAATACTTTCGTACCCAGTTAAAATCCAACGAACCGAATTTGACAGCCACCTTTGCGTTTCAGGTGGGGCTTGCCAATGAAATGATGAACACGGATCAGTTCTTAGCAGAGCAACACGAAGAAGCCCAACAAGTTGAGTTTATCGAGAAAACCTATCCATTGCCCAACAAGATGGCGCAGCTCATGAAGGGGTTGGTAGAGCAACCTCACCATGACTCCGAACGCTTAGATATGCAGCTAGCCGTTCTATTGGGTATGTGGTTGGAAATGAATGAGACAACGCGCACTGAAATTATGTCTATCGACAAAGTGAAGGTTGGCACCAGAAGAGAAATTTACAAAAGGCTCCATTGGGCAAATGAATATATCCAAAACCACTTTTGTGAAGACATTACAATTGAGCAAGTAGCTCACCACGCGTGCTTGTCACCATTTCATTTCAAACATCTGTATAAATCATATTTCAAAACCACTCCTTATCAGCAAGTGATTCAATTGCGGCTGAATGAGGCGAGAACGCTTCTGGCAAAAGAAATGAAGGTGGCCGAAGTTTGCCGTGCTATCGGGTGGAAGGACTCCTCGTCATTTATTCGACTCTTTAAAAAGACCTTCCACACTACCCCTCTCGCCTTCCAATTGGAGCAGACAAACTTAAGTTCTGAAAGAGTGTAAGGCTTACAGCTCCCTTATCCAGATATTACGATAGCTTACCGGGTTGCTGTGGTCTTGAAGGATAATGGATCCCTTGTCATGACTCATATACACTGGTAGTCCCTTGTACTCCGTAGGTCCCCATATTTGTGAGTGGTTTTGAATCAACACACCATTATGTAAAACGGTGATGTAGGCAGGTGACACCAGTCTTCCATTATTGCCGAATCGAGGTGCAGTATATATCACATCGTAAGTCTGCCACTCTCCAGGCTTTTTGGTCGCGTTTACGAGGGGGATATGTTGTTTGTAAATTGAACCGGCTTGGCCATTGGAATAGGTTTGGCTTTCATAACTATCCAGCACTTGCAGTTCATAACGCTCCTGAAGGAATATTCCGCTGTTACCTCGCCCTTGTCCATCACCCACAACTACAGACGGGCTTCTCCACTCAATGTGAAGTTGCACATCTCCAAAGGTTCGTTTTGTCTTAATGTCACCAGTGCCCTTTACCACGGTCATCGCCCCGTCCTTCAGTTCCCATTTGGGTACTGCACCGTCTTTACCTACC
>DAORAG010000438.1:0-2808 GCA_035344095.1 Cyclobacteriaceae bacterium
CTTCTTGGCAACAATCTCCTCTCCTCGGGACGAAAATACCATGAAACTATGGTCAGCACAATTAACAACATTGGACCGAAAAGTTCTATTGCGCCATCGCCAACTACAATGTGTGAAAATACAGCGCCTGACATGGCAAAGAAAAAACCTGCATATGCCCATTCTTTTACCAACGGAAATCGCGGAACAAGCACTGCAACTACACCCAGCATCTTCCAGATACCTAGCATGGTGAGGATGTAAATCGGGTATCCTAATTTTGTAATCAAACTCACCTCGTCCTCCATTCGCATCAGCTGAACAATTCCGGTTGATGTCATACCCAACGCCAACCACAGTGTTGCAATCCAATAGATAACCTTATCTCTCTTTTTCATGAATGCACTATTTTAATTTTTTCACAACGTCTTGCAGTCGGTTATGTGCCATGTTAATACCCTGGGCAAATGGCAACTGCAACATCTGATCTCGATAAGCCACACTTTTGTAAACGATCTGCATCCTCAGCCGGCTTGTGTCATCAGTCAATTTTTCAAACTCCAGAAACTCAAGCTGCACCGGAAATGGGGTGTTCTCCATCTCAAAAGTTCGCGTAATCCGTTCGTTAATTACGAACTCGTGAATTACGCCATTAAACCCATGCTTATTACCTTTTGGATCAGTTGTTACAAATTGCCAACCACCATGTGGCTTGCATTCCAACTTAATCACTTTTGTCCCCATCCACTGTTCAACAATCTCCGGTTCTACGTAAGCACGGAAAAGCAATTCCAAGGGTAAGTCAAACTCTCGGGTAATGACCAAATCCTGTTTACCCTCTTCAGCGTGTATTTTAGTTTTCTGTTCCATCCTATTTTTTGTATTTCTTCATTACCGCCTCCAGCTTATTGAACCTGTCATCCCACAGTTTGCGGAAAGGCTCCACAAAGTCTGCAATCTCCTTCATTTTTTTGGGGTTCAGGTGATAGACCATTTCTCGCCCGTTCTGCTCCTGTTCCAACAGCCCACACTCGGTAAGAATTTGCAAGTGTTTTGAGACTGTAGGTCTCGCAGTATCAAAGTTGGCAGCGATTGCTCCAGCAGTCATGGACTGAGCGGCCACCAGCATGAGTATTGCCCTACGCGTAGGGTCGGCTATCGCCTGAAATACGTCTCTTCTCAGATTCATTATGTAGCTATTTGGCTACAAATATACGCGTAGCTATTTAACTACATAATATTTGGCGTATTATTTTTTAAGTCATTTGCGCTGGAATAATAAGCGCTAGCGGGCGGCCTTAATATTATTACGCACGTATTGGTTCTGCACCTGAATGATCTCGCTCATGATGGATAGGGCGATTTCTTTGGCAGTAACAGAATTGATGGAGACACCGATAGGACCGTGAATCCGATCAACTTGCTCTACCGTAAATCCCTTTTCGAGTAACTTCTGCCTCCTTCTCACATGCCGCTGTTTGCTTCCCAAAGCGCCAATATAGGCTACGTCAGATTTCAATAAATAGTCGATGGCATCGTCATCAATTTTGGGATCATGGCTAAGGATTGCACAGTAGGTATAGTTATCAAGCGGAAAGTCAGCAAGTACTTCCGAAGGATAATCTGTAATAATTTTTGAGGGAGGACTCTTGAACACGGTGTTAGCAGAAAAGAATCCTCGTGGATCAATGACGACTGTTTCAAAACCAAAGTCATTACCAAATGCTATAAGATCGGCAGTAATGTGTGCCGCACCTATCGCAAGCAAAAGTGGCTTTCTGGGAAAAATCTGGATGAAATACGAAACACCGTCCCTATCAACCACTTTGTGGCTTCGCTCCTGAAATGCTTTGTCTACCTCCTGTTGCATTTCAATTTGATCTCCAATCATCTCCCCTGTCGACTTATTAATGAGGGCATTCTTGCATCCATTGTCTTCCAGAGAAGTGACTAAAGCACATGGCGTATTTGATTTCAGATTTTGCGCAAGACCTGCCCATACTGGATTGCCAATATCAAACTGCTGCAGAAAAGTATGAATAGCTCCACCGCACGGCAAGCCAACAGCCCAGGCATCTTCATCTGCCACACCAAACCCAAGTTTCATCGACCTGGTGCCTTCAAAAACTTTAGTTGCATTTTTTACCATCTCTCCTTCCACGCACCCGCCACTCACAGAGCCCATCATTTGACCCGCTGAGTTGACAAACATCATCGAGCCCATCGGCCGAGGTGATGACCCTTTCGCTTTGATTACCCTTGCCATCACCACATTGTGGCCGGCAGCCTTCCAGGCATTCAGCGTTTCCAGATATTCAAACATACATTCTACTTGGTTTCAAGGTAGTTGAGCATTGCATTCCAGGTAAGCAGGATACAATCCTCTCTACCGTCATAATTTTTTAAGGCCACCAAGGTGGAGAGTGAATCATTATTCAAAGACTCAGGTGTTCCCGATTTCACGGCTGCCACGAATTGGCGGATCATCTCCTTTGCCTCTTCTGCATTTCGCTGTTCAAGTTGTCTCATGAGCAGAGACCCAGATGCCCTCGACAAGGCGCACCCATGTCCATGAAAATGAATTTCTCCCTCCGTAAATATTCTAAATTTATCACCGCACACGGGGTTGTAAGCAAGAACGTTATCTCCATCCTTTTTTTCAAAACGATATGGCGCTTTGCTTTCCGGAATAATCAATTCCTTATAAAGGCGTTCTAGTTCTTCCCGGTTCATTTCCAAAAGGCAACAAGTTTTTGGAGAGACGAAATTAACCGATCTACCTCATCCTCAGTATTATAGATCGAAAATGAAACACGTGCTGTTGCCTCA
>DAORAG010000439.1:0-2801 GCA_035344095.1 Cyclobacteriaceae bacterium
TTGTTGACGACTGGTCGCAAATCATGCAGATATCCAAAAAGGTGAATCAGGCACTCACCATGCAACAAAAGGCAGTGCTTGTTATTAAGATCATCGAGTTGGTCTATGCGGATGGAAGCATCTCAGAACGGCAGGAAAACCTCATCTTCTATATTGGCGAAGCGCTTAAGATACCTCAAAAGGATCTCAGAGCGATGCGTCTTTTCATCGTGGGCCAGGACATTGAAGAGTTGGCGTCTAAAAACATCCTCATTATCGATGAGGGCTCCGATGACTTTAAGTACCCCGGTCCGCGAATCACAGAGAAGAAACTTACAGGACTCATCGCTATACTTCGTCTTCAGGATATGGAGACCTACTTCATCAAGTATCTCGGTATATCCACTCTTTATCTGAACAGCGTTCCATTGAAGAGCCGGAAGGTTGATGTATTTCCCACGGGCAGCACCATCCGGGGAAACAAAATTGATACCATCTACTATAGCGATGTGGTGGGTAAGTTTCTCGTGGGTGAGGTGGGCAACGAAGTCAGTTTTGTGGCTGAACATATCTTCTACCACTTCAAAAGTGGAAGAGCTGGTTTGCAAAATGTAACAATCTCTGAAAGGGGAGGGAAGCTGGTCGGCATCATGGGCGCCAGTGGTTCTGGCAAGTCAACTTTGCTCAACGTTCTCAATGGATCGGAGAAGCCTTCCAGCGGCCGCGTGTTGATCAACGGGATCGATGTACACGAAGAACCAAAAAAGATCAGAGGCGTAGTAGGATACATTCCACAGGATGACTTGCTGATGGAAGACCTCACCGTTTACGAGAATCTCTATTACGCTGCCCGCCTTTGCTTTGGCAATTATTCTGATAAAGAAATTGACGAGGTAGTTGAGAGAGTATTGCTTTCGCTCGGACTGTCAGAAACGCGGGATCTCAAAGTAGGGAGCCCATTGCAAAAGACAATCAGTGGCGGTCAGCGAAAGCGATTGAATATCGGATTGGAGTTACTTCGTGAACCGACCATACTATTTGTAGACGAACCTACCTCGGGACTGTCGTCCAGGGATTCGGAAAATATCATGGACTTGCTGAAGGAATTATCACTTCGCGGCAAGATGATATTTGTCGTTATCCACCAGCCATCATCTGATATATTCAAGATGTTCGATACACTGATCATCCTTGATGTTGGCGGATTTCAAATTTACTATGGCAACCCTGTGGAATCGATGGCCTATTTCCAGGAGATTGTGAATGCGGCCAATAAAACTCCCGGTGCCTGCCCTGAATGCGGTAACATCAACCCTGAGAAGATATTCAGCATCATTGAAACCCGGGTGGTGAATGAATTCGGACGATTCACGCACACGCGAAAGATCTCGCCTGGTCAATGGTATCAGTACTTTAAGCAGAAGATCAAGATTCCGAAGATTAAAGCTTCAGCCGATGCCATTCCAACTTCACTTCATCTGCCCAACTGGTTCAAACAGGTGGCAGTCTTTGTGAAACGAGACGTGCTATCAAAGGTATCGAATAAGCAGTATCTCACTATCAACCTGTTAATTGCACCTGTACTGGCGTTGTTTATCTCCTACTTCGTGAAGTACTATGATGCTGTGGGAGTTGAGAATCCTCATTACACTTTCTTCCACAACAACAACATTCCGGTTTACTTCTTTATGAGCGTGGTAGTGGCTTTGTTTGTTGGCCTGATTGTGAGCGCGGAAGAGATATTTCACGATCGAAAGATTCTTAAGCGTGAGCGATACCTGCACTTGAGCAAGAGTGGCTATCTCATCTCGAAGGTCTTTATTCTCTTTACGCTTTCTGGCATTCAAACACTTTCGTTTATTCTCGTGGGTAACTGGATTTTGGAGATTCCCATTTCCGAAATGCGTTATTGGGCTATTCTTTTCTCATGCAGTTGTTTTGCCAACATCCTGGGGCTGAACATTTCGTCTGCCTTTGACTCAGCTGTCACCATTTATATTCTGATTCCTATTCTGATCATCCCTCAATTGTTGCTTAGCGGTGTGGTGATCAGTTTTGACAAGTTCAACCCGAAGGTGGGCACCCCTAAGGGCATACCCTGGCTTGGAGAGATCATGACTTCGCGGTGGGCTTTTGAAGCGTATATGGTTACTCAATTCAAGGATAACCCATTTGAAAAAATGTTTTATGAGCTCGACAAAAAGGAAGCCATGGCCGAATACAAGAGGGTGTATTACCTGCCAAGCCTTGAGTCTAAACTTGCCTTTGTGTTGAATCACCGTAATCAATGGCGCGATCGAAGCGATCGCAACCCGGTGAAGCCAACTTTAGAGATACTTCAAAATGAACTTGGTTATGAACGAAGATTGGTAGGGGAAGAGAACTTTCCTGACCTGGACAAGCTGGTCATCGGAAAGTTTGACTCTACCACTTATCAAAACACCCTCAAGTTCATTACTACTTTACGGGCATATTATCAATTGAGGGGCAGCAACGCACTCAAGGATCGAGAGCTCCTTGTTGGTCAGTTGACAGATACGGAAGAGAAGCTCGCGTTGTTCAATGAAAACAGAATGAAGTACCAGAATGAATCGGTCACCCGAATGGTTGAAAACTCGAATGACCCGGTTCGTATACTCGAGTGGCAAGGCCAACTCGTGCAGAAGGTGTACCCAATTTATTTTGATCAGCATCGACCTAAGAACCCGTTTGATTTCTCAGCCAACTTCTACACCCCAACAAAACACTTTTTGGGCAAGAAATACGATACGTTATATTTCAACATTGGTGTCATCTGGATGTTTAGTTTGATATTGTATGTC
>DAORAG010000440.1:0-2790 GCA_035344095.1 Cyclobacteriaceae bacterium
AAACTTCTTCCTCTCCTCGATAAAAATGAAATGACCACTTTTCTTGAAAACTTCAATTTGACTGTTCGGTGCATTTTCCGTTATCATCTCTTGCGACCGCAGTGGGATCGCATCGTCTTCTCCATACATCACCAACACCGGAAAGGTCATTTGCTTCAAATCCGGATAGTAATCATAGCTTGATAGTTCTTTGCCTAATCCGGTGTAAAGAGCACCACTAGCTGTTACGTAATTCGTAGGCAAGTCGAAGTTGAGTTTGTGGAAGTTACTTTCCTTTGCGAACGAATTCCGAAAAGACAACAACAACAATTTTCGATAGGCTGAAGCTTTGCCTGCCTTGAAGTTGGGCGAGCCCATAATGATGGACCGATCGGTACTATCCAAACCGTTGGTCTTCCGAAGTTGGTTTTCCCTCATTTCGGCATCAAAGTTTTTATTAAGCGGTATCGAATTGCAAAAGATGATGGCTCTTGTTTGCTCCGGATATCGTTTTGCATACTCCATAACGGGAATAGCACCCCACGAGTGGGCAAACAGTGTAATCTTGTCTGCACCGATTGCCTTTCTTATGCCCTCTATGTCGTCAGCGAAAAATGAGAGCGAAACCGAATCAGGCGAAGGCGTAGCCGACTGCCCGCTGGCTCGCTGATCGTAAAGAATAACCTGATAGTCCTTGGCCAGCGCATGAAGGTGGGGCATCAAATAGGTGTGATTCATCCCGGGTCCGCCATGGACAACAATAATGGGTTCACCCTTGCCGATAGTTTTTACAAAAAGCTGTGTGCCATTGATCGCCATCATGGCCTCCTTTTGCTGGCCCAAAAGACAAGTGAAGCTTAATGACAACACTATGATTAATGCTGACCTCAATCAACTAGGGTTTTAGCAGCGATCCGGTCATGGAGGCAAAGCCACCCACCAATCCGCCTATAAGCGTGGTCAGCACAAATAGATTTATGGGAAAAAGTTGGCTCACTTTCTCTGTAAGAATAGACTGTGTGTTACCATCAATATAAAGAGCGAGACCAAGCCAGAGCACGGCAACTGCGATAAAGCCGGCAAAGAAAGACTTGAAGGCGGTGTTGCTAAACACAAAGCCCACCAGAAAGGCACCGATTGCCATCGACCACCAGGGAAACAGCTTCTGAAACATAAAGCAAACGATAGCTGTAATGATAATTTGAATCAGTAATCTCACCGCGATGCAGGATTAAAGGTAGATGTGTAATACCGATAGCTTGTGGTTTCTTTTTCTGAATGGGGAAAATGTAATCTGAAATACTGGCCACTCGCCCAGGGATCAACAAGATTATCATAGAATGCACTTCCTGGGTTTCCACTTTGACCGCCAGGATAAACACCCCAGGCTTTCACTCCTGTTTTTTCCATGCTGGCAATCAGTCTCCAACTCGGGCCGTGGCTTCCGGTAGTGGCATTGATTGCATTTCCATTGCCACCGTTAACCACTTTCTTGCTGAAAGGCTCAATTCGTAAAAGATGCCCGATACCGGTGTCCTTAAAATAACCCCATTGAGGAGGTTCGCTATTTTCAGTTTTCCACTGATCCACAATTTCGATACACCTTTTAAAAGTCTGATTGATCAGCTGATGCAAATCTTCTTTTTCAGGTGTGGATTGAACATCATAGTAAGACAGTGTTGAATCCGTCTTCATCAGATGGATGGTTACGAAATCACTCGGTAAGCTCAGTGCCACATTTTGGTTTTGCATCTCATCCCAAATCGTTCGATACAAGGTATTATACCAAACCTCATAGTAAGTGGCTGCGGTTGATGCTGAACTGTTAAAGTAATCCCAATTGCTTAACTCCTTTCGTATGTTATGCTGTTCTGCAGTCAGCGAGGCGGAATCAAGTTGACTCAACATAAAAGGTAAACTCTCTTCTGCTTGAATATTATAGTTGTCGTTTTGTAGTTTCATCATGTCCTGCGGAGTGATTTCCTCCATCTCCCTCAGCCTGTTGTTGATCCGCCTGTTGCGATAGGCTTCATATACATTACTGTGCACATAATAGGGGTACGTTGCATCTACCGGATATTGATTGGCTGAACTCACAAATCCGCGAGCCGGATTTTTTGTCATTACGTTGTGTTCGTTGGGAATGTACGCCTGCCACTCGTTCGATGTCTTGGTGCCATCAAGCACAAATTTCCCTTCATCCTTGCGCCTCACAGGATATTTTCCCTGAATACGCATCGCGATATCGCCTTGCGTGGAGGCAAAAACAAAATTTTGGGCAGGCCCGGAAAAGTAGTCAAGGGCCGCCATATAATCTTTGTGATTGCGGGCATGATTGAGCAGGTAAAAGGTCTTTAGCTCAAGCGACTTGTCATGAGCTATCCATCTGAAAGCATAATATTTTCTTTCTGAATCACCGTGGAACGAATCGTCATACACGACCGGACCGTGATGCGTGTAGATTACCGTGTCATAAAAAGTCTCGCCATTTTTAATTTCAAACTTTTCTATCACCTTATTGGTCTTCTTCCATACACCATCGCTGAGGTACTCATTCTTGCTTTCGTCTTTGAACTGTATTTTGTACCAGTCAACAAGATCACGCTGCGCGTTGGTCGCTCCCCAGCTGATGGAGTCGTTGAACCCAAGTATGATAACTGGTGATCCCGTAAAGGTCACACCCATCACATTAACATTCGGACTTTTCATGTGAGCAGCAAACCAGATGGAGGGCATGCTGAGCGACAGGTGAGGATCGTTAGCGAGAATCGGGGAGCCATTCGCAGTTTTAAGTCCGCTCACTGCCCAGTT
>DAORAG010000441.1:0-2784 GCA_035344095.1 Cyclobacteriaceae bacterium
AATTCCATCGTCTTCGTTACCTACAACCTCTACGTATTCAATAACAGTTCCTGAACCCACTCCACCTAAAGTCAGACCGTTGATTTCATTATTGGCACCAAGAAGTGCGCCTCCGTGACGAATCGAAACATATTTGAATACTCCCGAGTTATCCGCGTCATTCGGAGTTGCGCCACCGCCATACTTCGCGTCTTCAATATCAGCTGGCACGCCTTCTATCTGAGCCTCGCCAGTTGCCACACCTACAGTAGCCTTACCTAAAATGATAACACCGCCCCAAAGTCCAGTATCGTCCTCCGCATCCAGATTTGGTCCAACTTTGTCACCAACTTCAATGTCATCAAGAATTGAGGTAAAAATAATAGGCTGTGTTGCTGTACCTTCCGCCATGATCTTACCGCCACGGGCGATAATCAAAGCAGATGCCAACGAACCAGATCCTTCACGGCCTTTGATGATTGTTCCCTCCTGAATATCAATTGTAACTCCATCAGGAACAATAACCCGACCTGCTAGTTCCCATATTCTGTCATTTGTCAGTTCAACCAAATCGTCAGCGGCTGAACCATCTTCGCTTCCATCGAGCACTCCGCTTAACACCTCATTCGCTGGAGGAGTCGGGGTTGTTGTCTTTGTAATTACCACGGTAGCATCATCTGAATCATCTTCTTTGTCTGTAACGGTCAGAGTTACTGAACCTGCTCCTGCATTAGCGTCAGCAGTAAATGTGACAACGATTGTTCCAGAAGTCTGATCGGCAGTACCATCAGTTTTTACAGTTGCTGTACCTCCCGTTGCAGAAGCAGAAGACGACTTAAAGCCTGCAGCTGCGGTGTAAGTAAAAGAGAGATCAACTGGCGTACTAATTTGAACGTTTGTCGCAGCCGGAGCCGTCACCACTGGTGCTGCCAGATCCGTGTTTTCATCATCTTTACACGCGTAAAACGTGGTCACTAGCGCTAGGATGATGCTTAGTGATAATAACTTTTTCATGAGATAAATTTTTGGATTTAGTTTCTCTTTCAATTCAGCGCCAAAGGTGAGCCGCCAATGTTATATGAAGCACACTGGTGATTTACCAAATTGTTAATATCAGTGAAGGAATCTTTAACCGAATGTTATGCAGCGCGGCAAGAAAAACTTAAGGCATCCACCTTAAATCATTGACTATCAAAAAAAATTAAATCGATTTTTCCTGTGTTAAAAAATTGTAAACAACAGCGAGTCCGTAGATAAAAATAGACTGGTCCGTTTTGATCAACGAATCATTTTTAGTTATGAACGGAAAGAAATAACCGGCTGTCGTTACTTGTTGATAGGCACCTTCGTCAGCAGTACTTTGATGATATCAGCAGTTTTCACATTGTCCGCCTCAGCCTCGTAATTCAGAATAATCCGGTGATTCATCACATCCAGCGCTACCTCCTTAATGTCTTCCGGGAGCACATAGTCGCGGCCTTCCAGGTAAGCCATTGCGCGGGAGGCAAGGTTGAGGTTGATACTCGCTCTCGGTGACGCTCCGAACTGGATATACTGCGCCTCGTGATCGAGTTTATAGTCCCTTGGATTGCGGGTAGCATTCACCAGTTCGATAATATACCGCTCCAGGGATTCGGATATTTTCACTTTATTCACTTCCTCCCTGATGGTGAAGATGTCTTCTTTTGTAAGCACAGGATTCACCTCATAGCTGAACTGCATGTTCGAAATCCGCCTCATGATCTCCAGTTCATGTTCCTTGGAGGGATAATTGACAAACACTTTCATCATAAAGCGGTCAATCTGCGCTTCTGGCAATGGATAGGTACCCTCGTTCTCAACTGGATTCTGTGTGGCCATCACGAGGAAAGGCTTATCAAGCTTGAAGGAAGTCTCTCCAATCGTCACCTGCTTCTCCTGCATTGCCTCCAAAAGAGCCGATTGCACTTTTGCAGGGGAACGGTTGATCTCATCTGCCAATATGATGTTCGCGAAAATTGGCCCCTTCTTTACCTCAAAGTTTCCTTCTTTCTGGTTGTAGATCATTGTGCCTACCAGATCCGCGGGAAGAAGGTCTGGCGTGAACTGGATTCGTGCGAAATCAAGGTGAAGGACTCTGGCCAGCGTGCTGATGGTTAGCGTCTTCGCCAATCCTGGCACTCCCTCAAGTAAAATATGCCCGTTGGTAAATAGCCCAATCAACAATCTGTTGACCATATACTCCTGACCCACCACCACTTTGGCTACCTCGGAATAAACCTGTTTTACCTTTTGGTGGTGCTCGTACTGAACCTCTGTTGCCGCTTCGAAAGCCATTTTCCTCTTATTTAGTCCGCAATAATAAAAAATTAGGTCATAAAGGCCGCTTTGCGCTCTTTGACCGGCCAAATTCGTCAATTAACGCGAGATGAACCCCTTCCAGTAACCGATGCTATATTTGACTCTGATCCATGAGCAAAACCTTTGTTATCGGTGATATTCACGGTTCTTACCGCGCATTGTTGCAATGCCTCGAACTTTCGTCCTTCAATTACCACTACGATCAACTGATTTGTTTGGGGGATATTTCTGATGGATGGCCGGAGACCAGGGAGGCAATTGACGAAATGCTCAAGATTAGGAATCTCACCTTCCTTTTGGGAAATCACGATTTCTGGACATTGGAGTGGATGGAAACAGGATATGCGGACTCGACTTGGCTGGCCCAGGGTGGCGCTGCTACAGTGCGGTCCTACGGTAGCGACATACCGCGAGCCCATCACGAGCTATTGAAAACAGCTAGACCCTTCCATATCTTAAATGACC
>DAORAG010000442.1:0-2783 GCA_035344095.1 Cyclobacteriaceae bacterium
CGAACAAGCAAAGCCTCAAAATCGATGGAATAGCACCTCGATTGCACAAAAAAGAAGAATGGTGCGATATTGGATAAGTAAGGCTGGAAGTAATTTAACCTGCCATGATCTCAAATTTTTTCAAAGTCATCTACCGCCACATTATTAAAGAGAGGTTATTCTCGATCACTACGATTTTCGGCCTCACACTTAGCTTCTTCTGCTTTATTGTGATTGCTCTTTACATTCACGATGAGCTAAACTTTGATAACATTCATAAGGATGCAAACAATATTTATCGCGTCATCCGTCATGAGAAAGCAGAAACGGGAGAGATAAAATCAATCGCGCAGGTGCCTGGCAAAATTGCTCAGGGAATGGTTGATCAATTTCCTGAAGTAGAGTCTGCAATACGACTAATTCAGTTTGGTAGTCTCACTATGGGTAACGACCCGATGACGCGCGGGTACGAATATCTGACACTCGCTGACTCCACGTTCTTTCAGTTCTTCGACTTTAAACTTTTGCAAGGCGACCCCTCAACAGCACTCAATAACCCTGATGGCATAGTTGTCTCTCAAAAATTAGCAAAGCGATATTTTGGTACCGAGGACGTTATGGGGAAAGTAATATGGGCTAACGGTCTTGATATGACTATTGCAGGAGTAATGCAAGACTTTCCAAGCAACTCCCATCTTCAACTCGACTTGTTATTTTCCGAAAGGGCGGTCGACAAACATTTTCCCCGATATAGAATTTATGAACCCAGTGACTGGAGTAATAATATTTCTGCCACGTATATTAAGGTAGGCTATCACGAATCTGTATCCAACCTTGAGTCAAAACTTACCTCACTCGTAAAGGATAACTATCCGGTGGATAGGGATTTCAACAGCACGTTTACACTTCAACCTCTACTCGATATCCACCTCAAATCAGAAAACATCGAGGACTATCAGATCAACCCGAGTGGCTTTAATACTTTCTATATCTACATGTTCACGGTTGTGGCATTTCTTATCCTGTTGATTGCCTCACTCAACTACATGAATCTTTCGACAGCGGCTGCATTCAAACGCACACGCGAAATCGGCACCAGAAAAACTTTAGGAGCGGGTAAACTTTCTCTCATCGGCCAGTTTGTAGGTGAAGCCCTGATCCTTTCATTGTTCTCCCTTGTCATCGCGATCGCACTGGTGCAGGCCTTTTCACCATACATCAACAACTTTACCGGAAAGACGCTCTTACTGCAATATTTGGATCTGTCATGGATGGCTGGTATTGGCATCGTCCTGATCTTATTTGGATTGCTTGCGTCACTTTATCCAGCTTTGATTGTGTCGAAAGTATCTCCGGCAGAGGCCATCAAGAAAGAGGTTAGGATTGCAAACCGAAGTTTACCAATGAGAAAGGTTCTGGTGGTAGCACAGTTTGCAGTGTCAATCATGATGATATCATCAACCCTGGTGATCTACCGCCAGCTCAACTACATGCGACAAAAATCACTTGGTTTTAATGTCGAAAATCTTGTTGCCATTGACATCAATAGCGGCATTCAAAGACGCCAGTTTGAGTCATACAAAACCGAACTTAGCCGATTGCCAGAAGTGAAGTCCGTGACGGTATCTTCTCGCGTACCAGGTGAATGGAAGCGTTTTCCAATTGCCAACGTCAATCTCGTTGAGAACCCACTACCAACGGAGATGATTTTCGTTGGTATCGACCAGGACTTCCTTCACACGTTTGATTTGCAATTACGCGAAGGCAGAAACTTCAATGCTGGAGCAGGCGACTCTACCAAGGTGTTGTTAACTCGGCTCGCAGTTGAACAACTGGGGCTAGAAAATCCGATAGGTCAAAAAATAACTATTCCAAGCGTGTCATTTGGCGGACTGCGGAGAGACTTTGAACAACCTTTTGAAGCTGAGGTGATAGGCGTGGTGGATGATTTTTATTTCGAGTCTTTTCGAACAGAGATGAAACCCTTGATTTTTGCATACTACAACAACCCAATTCACAGCATCGACTATTATACATTAAGGATTCAAACCAGGGACTGGGACCGCACACTGACTTCAATCAAAGAAATCAATAATCAGTTTGACACCAACAATCCTATCGAATATAATTTCCTCGACACAAAGTTCAATGAGTTTTACCACAGTGACGAAAAACGAGGACAGGTCTTCGTTACCTTCTCAGGAGTAATTGTACTAATCGCCTGCATGGGATTATTTGCCCTTGTCACTTTTGCCGTTGAGAACAGGAGGAAAGAGATCGGTGTAAGAAAAGTGCTGGGTGCAAGTACGAATAATATTGTATCGTTGATATCACGAGAATTTATCCTGCTTGTTTTGGTTGCATTTGTGATCGCCATTCCGCTGGTGATTGCCACGATGAACAGTTGGCTTTCCGAATTTGCCTATCACGTCAACTTTGGTGTCGGCACGTTTGCTTTAGCTGGGGGTATTGCCATCGTAATCGCCTTTGTTACCATAAGCATAAGATCACTGAAAGCCGCAAAGTCCAATCCGGTAGATTCTTTGAGAAGCGAATAATTACTGTATCATACAACTGAGGTCTCGCCTTGGCAACGAGAAAGCGAAAGTCGTCCAGAGCTAAATTCGAAAGACAAATTTTCAATTTCATCGTATCGATATGGGGCTACCAGCGGCAGCATTAATTTCAACAGTCTGAAAGGTGAAATACTACGCCTGACCACTTCTTTGTTGAGTAGTTGAAACTTTTCTGGAGTGAAGCCACCTCCGCAAAGGCCTGAGAAGATGCTCAGTTTGGCGAGGATG
>DAORAG010000443.1:0-2777 GCA_035344095.1 Cyclobacteriaceae bacterium
GCATCGCGTTCTTGTACTTCTCTGCGAGCATGAACGTCAGCACTGATTTTCCAGAGCCTCCTTTGGCCTGTGTGATAAAATGGATTTTCTTTTTCATGGTCTATATTGTTTTAGTGATTTGAAATTCTTGACTCTACATTCTCATTCCTCTTGATTTTCTATGTGGTCGAAGTGTTTGTTCTTCATCCTTGGATTGTCCGAGTCTTTTGGTAGATACCAGGTGCTCGTTCAAATCCTTGGAGTTGTCATATAGAGGCGAAGCGTCCCGATACAGGATGCCGTTTGCCTTCAAAGTGTCCTTGACGTGATTGGCAGCAAGGTCATTATCCAGGAATAGGTTAACCCGACCGTAAGGATGGATGATTGGCAATGCCCGGTTTACCATCCTCAACGAGTTAAGGACAAGGAAATCGGAATGATGGGTTAGCTGGCGTATTGTCCTGTTTTCAATCTGCAAGGCCGATAAAAAATCAATGAACCCTTCCAGTACACTAACTTTGTCCTGGCCGGTGGATATTAGAGAAATGTCCTTCGGTGAGGATGAGCCTTTGAACCAGCTGTTACGGAGTTCATAACCACCGGAGCGGTTGACAAATCCAACGGCTATGTAGCTGCGGCTTCCAATCCGGAATTCAACTTCATGACAGTATCGTTTGGCCAGCTCTGGGTTGATAGCCCTTTCCTTTAAATACCGGACTAGCTCAGAGTTGGACAGTTCGCAGACCCTTATGATCTCTAGCTTGTTTGCTTCCGGCCGATCCGCTGATGGTTTTGGCGTGGCTTTAGGCAGGTCTGGGAAATTACCCTTTGTTAACTTTTCAATGAACTCATGGTAAGTGCACTGAAATAGCTTTGCTCCAAAGTCAATGATTGTCCCGCCTTCACCCGATCCGTGATCAAACCATACATTTTGATTCCGATTGATCTTAAATGATGGTGTTTTCTCCTGGCGGAAAGGCGAGAGATACCAATAGTCGTTGTTTCGTATTTTTTGAGGTCGAATCCCTAGCGTGTCCAAATAGTCCACCAGATCGATCCTCTTAACCTCATCCCAAATTGATTTCCTTGTGCCCTCCATAAATTTTCAGCAGATAAAAGCCAAAAAGGCCAGCAAACGGGCGGTTTTTAAGCCGCTAGGTTTGCCAGCCTTTTCAGGTCATCTAAAAATAAGTTCGAGAATTGTACAGGGAGGGCGACAGATCAAAAAGACCCAGGCTTGGCCTGGGTTTTTGCATTTGGAATCGAGCCAAGCTTGCTTGTGCGAGTATTAACAAATGCAGAAACTAACGAACAAAGTGAGTGATCTTTTTGATCTGAACAGCCTCTATTACAGGATCACTGAAAGTAATCCTGCCACCCCGACAGATCAAAAAGACCCAGGCTTGGCCTGGGTCTTTGCATTTGGAATCTTGCCAAGCTTGCTGAGCGAGCAGCGGAACAAAAAAGACTTGGAGTGAGCGCAGAGAACGAAGGCTTTTGATTATTTGAAGAACACCACACTCAGGATCAGCTCAGCTAATCCTGTATTCCACAGATTGAAAAACGGAATGAATAAAAAAAGCCCTGCATCGCTACAGGGCTCTTAATTTTCAACTGATCAAGTTTTAGCTGACCAATTCCACATTAACGGCATTCATTCCTTTTTTACCGCGCTCTACCTCAAACTTCACCTTGTCATTTTCTCTGATTTCATCAATCAATCCTGACTGGTGCACGAAAATGTCTTCGCTGGAGTTGGTAGGCTTAATGAATCCAAATCCTTTGGTGTTGTTGAAAAATTTTACTGTTCCTTCTTGCATTGTGTTTATTATTTATTGGTTATTGTTTTGTTCTGTTTAGTTGACGAAAGTATAGGCTTTCCCTGACTTTCCTGCGCGACCCGTTCTTCCTATTCGATGGATATAACTGTCAAAATCTTTAGGTGCCTGATAGTTGATCACATGGGTCACTTCTGAAATATCCAACCCTCGAGCAGCGACATCTGTAGCTACCAAAACCTGAATGCGACCTGATTTGAAATTGCTAAGTGCTTTCAACCGATAATTCTGTGATTTGTTCCCATGGATCTCATCAACAGAAATGCCTGCCTGATGAAGATTCTTCCTAACTGCACTAACCCCCCGTTTGGTTTCTGCAAAAACCATCACCTTTTGGAACGATTTATCCCTTATCATCTTGATTAATATATCCTGCTTTTTTTCTCCTGATTTCACACTGATAATTTCCTGATCAATATGGTCTCCTGTTGCCTTACCTGTTGAAATCTTAACTTCAACTGCATCTGATATCAATGCGTTGATCATTTTCCGCTGGCTGGGTTCTTCTGTTGCTGAAAATAATACGGTCTGAGTACGCCCAGTCATCGACTGAACTATGTGCTGAATATCCTTTGAGAATCCCATATCAAGCAAACGATCAAATTCATCTAACACTAACGTATTAAACGTGTTGAATTTAAGTGCTCGTTGCCGTGTCAGGTCCACCAATCTTCCTGGAGTTCCTATAACAAGGTGACTCTTGCTTCTCAACAGGGAGATGTCTCTTCCTACAGAAGTACCTCCAATAAAGCAATGACTGGTCAATCCTGTTCCTTTGGCAATGCTCTGGAATTCTTGTTGAACCTGAACCGCCAGTTCCCGGGTTGGAACAACAATCAAAACCTGAAAGGCTGGGCTTGATTTAAGTAGATTGTGGATGATGGGGATAAGGAAAGCTCCTGTCTTCCCGGTGCCCGTCTGGGCAATACCCATCACATTTTTCCTATTTAAAATAGGTTC
>DAORAG010000444.1:0-2769 GCA_035344095.1 Cyclobacteriaceae bacterium
TGGAAAGTAGGTCAATATGACGCAGACGATCAGTTAGTAACGGTTTTGTTTGCCACGTTGCAGCAGGTGGAGCCCAAGAGAATGGTTTCTACTAACCAGCGTGAGGAGGTAGTGGAATTAGCTGAAACGCAAGGAACGACCGTGCAGTTGTTCGATGGTAGCAGACTGGTGAAACAACTGACTGTAGTGGGCAACGAAAGGAAAAGTGAGACCTATTTTTTGGATCCCAAGACAGAGCCTCATGTTATGGTTATTCCCGGTTATCGGGTTTATGTGGGTGGCGTGTTTGAACTGGGCTTGCTTGGGTGGCGAGAGAAAAGAATTTTCAATTTCAACTGGCGCAACTTTAAAAAACTGGAAGCCCGTTATCCAGGGCAACCAGATAACGGATTTGTTATTGAGGATGCAGGCGCTGGTTTTGATATTGCTGGCGCTATTGAAACTGACACTACAAAATTGAATGACTATTTAGATGCCGTTTCGCTACTGGTGGCCAAGGAGATACTACCAAAAGAGAATCCGTCCTATGATAGCCTCGGTGACACCCAGCCAACAGCATCAGTGCTCATTTATGACGTAGGAGATAATGTGAGGACGCTTGATTTGTTCGCTCCTGCCCGTGATGCAAGCGAGGTGGTTGGAAGAATCGGTGAGAACGAGTTGGTTCTATTCGATAGAACGCAAATATTACCTATCGTGAAGACTCGGGATTATTTCAGGAAAAGGTCTCGCTAAGTGCCTCAGCGTGTGTCAGAAAGACGATTTCCAGAATTGGTTTTTCTTCATAACTTTACCGCCATTACAACCAAAAAACCACTGACTTACGATGAAGTTTATTGTCAACTCGAGCTACCTTCTCAAGCAGCTCTCCAATATCAATGGCGTAATTACAACTAATCCTGTCGTTCCGATTCTTGAAAATTTCCTCTTTGAAATAGAAAAAAATACCCTGACTGTAACAGCCTCTGACCTTCAAACCTCGATGATCACCGAGATTAACGTGGAGTCGAAGGAAAAGGGCAGCATTGCCGTGCCCGCGCGAATTTTGTTGGACACGTTGAAGAACCTGCCTGATCAACCAGTCACTTTTTCTATTGATGAGTCAACCTATAGCGTTGAGATCAGTTCAGACAATGGACGATATAAGTTGAGTGGTGAGAATGCGACAGATTTTCCGAAGGTCCCTTCTGTATCCAACGATTTCTCTGCGGTCATTTCTTCGGATGTGTTGGCCCGGGCGGTAAACAATACCATATTCGCTACCAGTAATGATGAACTGAGGCCAGCCATGACCGGAGTGTACGTGAACCTTGGTGAGAAGAATACAACTTTTGTGGCTACTGATGGTCATCGTCTTGTGCGCTACCGCAGGACAGACATCAAATCTGACAACGGTAATGCGATCATCATTCCACGCAAGGCGTTGAACCTATTGAAAGCAACTTTGCCAACTGAGAATACCGAGGTGAGCATCGACTTCAATATGTCAAATGCCTTCTTCAAGTTTGGAAGCATTCGAATGATTTGCCGCTTGATTGATGAGCGATTCCCGGATTATGAAAATGTAATTCCATCTCAGAATCCAATTAAGATGACAATCAGTCGTACGGATTTGTTGGGGTCGTTGAAACGTATAGCCATTTATGCCAACAAGACTACCCATCAGGTTAGACTGAAGATTACTGGCAGTGAACTGCAGGTATCAGCAGAAGATCTTGATTTTTCTAACGAGGCTAACGAACGCCTTTCTTGTGAGCACGAGGGAGAGGATATCGAAATCGGCTTCAATGCGAAATTTCTTATCGAGATGCTGAGCAACCTTGACACGGATCAGATCAAACTTAACATGTCTGCACCCAACAAAGCGGGCGTAATACTGCCTGCCGAGAAAGACAAGGAGGAGGACATCCTGATGTTGGTGATGCCTGTGATGCTGAATCAATACGTGTAAGGATTTACAAAACTATTTGAATTCTCACGCTTTCTAAGGTAGGTAAGCTTATCATGTATTGCCTATTTTAGTTACCTGCTTGGACCGTTATCGATTTACAGCCTATTTGGTAGATGATAACTTTCCGGTATGAAAAATAGCAGCGTGAGTAGCTTACTATTTTCTGTTTGGATTTTGATTGGCATCAGCTGCGGGTCTGATAGCGGCCCGGGCATTCCTGATTTCGAGATGTTTATCAGCAGCCGGGCTACGAGTTCAGTAAAACGATTTGATGGCGCCAGCGGAAAATACATTGATGATTTTGTAAAGCCCGGCAGTGGCGGATTGAACCTTACCCAAGAGGTTGCCTTTGGTCCTGATGGACATTTGTATGTGAGCGGGCGCGGCACCACGGCTATTCTAAAATTTGATAAGGACACAGGTGAGTTTATTGAGCGCTTCACAAAAGGATATTCGCTTGACGAGCCTACGAAGATCACATTTGGACAAGATGGTTTACTTTATGTCAGCCAATGGGGAAAGTCGAAAAATAAAGTGGCCAGGTTCAACGCAGACACAGGTGCATTTGTTGACGAGGTAACGGAAGGGCTGAATCAGGGAATGGCCCATGCCTGGGATAAAACCGGAAACCTTTACGTGGTGAGCTATGGCAGTCGTGATGTGAAACGCTACACGAATGAGGGTGCCTTCATGGATGTGTTTACGAAAGGAGGTAACCTTCAAGGGCCGGTAAACCTTTGGTTCGGTTCGGACGACAATTTATATGTTGTGGACTGGGAGACGGGAACGGTTCAGATATTCAACGGAGCGACAGGGAG
>DAORAG010000445.1:0-2769 GCA_035344095.1 Cyclobacteriaceae bacterium
GTGGGAATATCAAACTCACGGCAGATAACCGCATTGATGTGACCAATAGTCAGGTCACCAGCCGGGTTAAGGAAGGATCCGGGTCGGCCGGAAGTATCAATTTCGACCCGGACTTTATCGTACTCAAAAATAGTCAGGTATTGAGTACCGCCGTTTCAGGATCTGGAGGTGATATCACCCTCACCGCCAATTTGGCGATTGTGATGGACCCATTCACGTTCTTGGATGCCCGTTCGCAGTTTGGGGGCAGCGGCAGAGTCAACATTCAAGCCCCGGTCCAATTTCTCAGTAGTACCATTGTGCCCTTGCCGCAAAATCTGGTTCCGGTGACGACTCTGTACGGGACCAAATGTGTGGCGGAGAAAGGCCGGTTTAGTTCGTTTGTAGATACCAAGGCCGACACCATCGCGCCTACTCCTGGAAGGTTGCTAGCCAGTCCCCTTCTACCATTTGCCTCTAATTCTGGTGTCTTGAATCCGATCGGTCTTCATGTAGGTTCAAACAATCAAACCCAGGCTGTTCCCATTCACGTCGCGGCATATTCCCTACCGGTGCTCTTTGGCCAGACCACTGGTCAGCGTGCAGCCTGCCGTCCGTAACAATAGTGAAATACCAATCCTTCTTAGTACCTGCAATTCCAAATTAGATATTATTTTCCTTAGTTCGATTACTCTTTACCATTCCTCCTCAATGTTCAAAAGGTAATCGGGCTGTGGAGGCGTCATTCCTTTGTAAAAGGGTTGGTATGTGCGACGCTTTCTGGTTTGGAGGTAGTGACTTGATAAAAATGTTTGCGCAAGTGCGATTCGGAGATGGAACAATTGGCTGAAACTTTTCGAGATCCACACGTGTCTGCTCAGGCCGACAGCTTTTTGGCGATTTTGGCGACGTGCTCACCCTGGAAGCGTGCGCCCGCTAGCTCGTTTTCACTTGGAAAACGACTCCCATCACCACCGGCAATTGTCGAGGCTCCATAGGGAGAACCTCCACTAATCTCATCCATCGTCATCTGCCCCTGAAACGCATAGGGCAAACCGACAATAATCATACCTTGATGCAATAGGGTCGTGTGAAAACTCAGAATGGTCGATTCCTGTCCACCATGCTGGGTGTTGGAACTGGCAAAGACGCTTCCCACCTTTCCGACCAAAGCCCCACTCATCCACAGCTTTCCTGTGCCATCCAGAAACTGTCGCATTTGTCCGCACATGTTGCCAAAACGAGTTGGAGTACCAAAGATAATCGCACCAGCTTCCCCTAGCTCATCAACCGTGCAGATTGGTATATGAGTCTGCTGCTTCTGCGCATCGATCGCCCCCATTTTCTCCAACACATTGTCAGGTAAGGTTTCAGGAACACGTCGTAACTCAACATTAAGGTCCTTGACCTGTCGGACTCCTTGTTCAACCGCTTGTGCCAATTGGTAGATATGCCCATACATCGAATAGTACACGATTAACACTTTCATATTGCCCTCCTTCTATTAAGAAAATATTTAATTCATTGTCTGAGGAATCAAAGACTATGAGTGGTAGTTGAACACAGCAATTATGAATCACCTTAACAAGAGAGCCCCACTGTTTTCAGCTTCACAAATTGTGGAGGAGGGATTCGGTAGGAACAGCCGACACCATGCCATGGAGCGGCCAAGGCAAAAGGGATTGCTAACTTTTATGTTTTTATGTACACGTTTTGAATTGAAGCGGAGAATGGATATGTGCTCCAGCACCAGCGCCTGTTCAATGTTGAGACCTTCACAGCTATAATGAGCATTTGCTGATCCAAATATTTAAAAGGAATGTGTGTGGAGGGCGCATGAGCTATTACTCAGCAACTGTCGATACAGTCGTATGGATAAAATACGTCAGCAATTACGCCGAAAAGCCTGAAATCCAAGCTATGTTTGATGCATGCCTGGAAAGAAAAATTAAATTATATACCTCTTCTCGCGTATTTAGCTTTGACACAACAACTCAGAACCCAGAGCAAACACAGCACATCAGGCAAGTAGCTGCCGATCTTGGAGTCAGCATAACTCCAGCCCCTTTCATACTTGGAGATCTAAATGACCAAAAAGGAACCGGATCAATGTTGGGCTCCTCCGACTATTTGGCAGACCATAATGTTGACGAAAGAGAGACAAAATTTATCTCTGTTGTTGGCTGTCACCCCACCCAGAAACACCCTGCACAATTAGGGGGAAGAGAATCAAACCATATTGGCGACTACGATGCGTTACTGCAACATTACATGAATGAATTTGATGTGTTTTTAACCTATGACAAACATCTATACTTCGAACCCAGCAACCGACGGAAATACCAAGAAAAACTGGGGCTAAAAGTTATGAGCCCTTCCGAGTTCTTGAAGGAGCTTCTGGGTTAAATCTAGCTAACGTTAAACTTCGCAGGCTTCGAGCGTCAATTATCCAAAGGCTGCGCTTATAACTGCGGGTTAGCCTATTCATGAGTTAACGACAAACGGGTAACCCCTTTTCTTCCTTACTCTGAGCAGACACCAACAGTTAAGTCATCTGATCTCAGTTCTCGATTCTCGCAATGCCGCAATTGGTTCGTTTTTTTTTGAAAGTGGACATAGACCAATTCAGTCTCTTGGTGCGTACCGCTCTTCTCTGTGGGGCGTCGATTTGTGAATGCGCGATGAAGTTTTAAGGGACGAGCACTTGAAAGACAACAGCTAAAAGGGTTATGGCGGAAATGGCCATAGCCGCAAGACTGAGTTTCAAGGCGCGCTGCTGGGTTGAAGTGG
>DAORAG010000446.1:0-2764 GCA_035344095.1 Cyclobacteriaceae bacterium
GAGAATGACGGCAGCTGCCACTACAGGGCCAGCCAGGCAACCACGACCCACTTCATCGCAACCGGCTTCGACTAAATCTGGTGTGTGATGTGGCAACAGCATTGCGTCAAAGATAAAGGTTAGTGTTGAAATCTACTCTAAATCAAATTGTATGGCAATGGAGCGATTTCTTATTTTGCTATATTTCAATTCAGTAAAAGCGATGTTTTCAATTTATGAGTGAACAAGAAGACAATAAAGACGGTGTCGGTTGCTTCCTTGTTATCGTCATTGTGGTGGGCTGTTTGTTGTTTTTGTACTTCCAAAATCCAAACGCGGTGGATGGAGAAAGAGTAAAGCTCAAACCCGGATCGACATGGAACCTGAACCTTGAGACTGACGCTGCAAGCCCAAACGGAGTCTATAGGTTGAATAAATTGGATGCCTATCTGGTTGATGGTAACGATTCTATT
Organism: Cyclobacteriaceae bacterium; assembly: GCA_035344095.1. Classification (GTDB taxonomy): domain Bacteria; phylum Bacteroidota; class Bacteroidia; order Cytophagales; family Cyclobacteriaceae; genus ELB16-189. The sequence continues at coordinate 453 of DAORAG010000446.1, forward strand.
AAAATAGGAGTGGTTGATCGAGATACGTTGTCAAAAGATTTCAACAACATCGAGGTTGAAATTGTAACGTTAAAAGGTGTACCGGTAATTTCAGGGAAAAAAGACATTGTGGTTAAGCTTAAGTTCGAAATCCCTGAAAATGAAAACTGGATACAGCGAGAGTCAACCATAAATGTCTGGGCAGAGGTAAGTTATCCTTATTACGACATCGTTGACGCTACTGTCGGCTCTATGACTGGTAATGTGGATATGAAGACATTCACTACACCATTTAGAAGCCAGCAAGACATACTTATCACAAATGAAATTGACGAAAATTATGACCTCCAGATCAGACGAGGAGTAGTAATCTTCATGTGTGTAGCCATTCTGATAGGAATAATTCTCTTCTTTAGAATGAAAGTATAAGCAGAATGGACAACCCCCTCAACCCTTGGAAAAAAATTTCTTCACGTCCGATTTACGACAACCCATGGATTAACGTGGAAGAACATCAGGTGCTCAACCCGGCAGGCAAACCTGGGATCTACGGTAAAGTCCATTTCAAAAACAAGGCCATTGGGGTAATACCCATAAACGAAAATGACGAAACCTGGCTCGTAGGCCAATACCGTTATACGCTCGATATATGGTCGTGGGAGATACCAGAGGGAGGTGGCGCATTAGACACTGAACCAGTGATTTCTGCACAACGAGAGCTCAAGGAAGAGACAGGACTGGAAGCAGAAAAATGGACAATGATAGGACGTGTACACCTTTCCAATTCTGTATCTGATGAGGAAGGTGTCCTTTTTGTTGCTGAAAAGTTGACACAAGGGAAATTTGAACGGGAAGACACTGAGGCGGACATGAAAATCAAAAAAATACACCTGAAAGATGCTATTGACATGGTTGTAAATGGAGAAATCACGGACAGCTTGAGTGTGATTGGACTATTAATGGTTGCCAGAATCAAGGGTTACTAGAGGTCCATGCAGCTTCAGCAATACACCAAACACTTAAAACCCAATTTTCTTTTGGCATATCCTGTTATGCTCGCAATGCTTGGACAAGTGATGACAGGCGTAGCAGACAGCGTTATGGTCGGTTGGACTGGCGCCACTCCATTGGCTGCTTCCTCGTTTGCAAACATCTTTTTCTCCATCCCACTTTTCTTTGGAGTAGGAGTTTCCTATGCAATTACACCCTTAGTGGCACAAGCCGATGGTGCAAAAGACGTCAACAAGATCATTGATGTCCTTAAGAATGGATCATTAATTAACCTGGTAACAGGATTCGTTTTGGTAGCATTGATTTTTTCATGTGAGCCCTTCATGCATTTTATGGGACAGCCCACAGAAGTGGTGACGCTCGCAATTCCGTATCTGAGTATCGTTGCGGTGGCCATCATACCAACCATGATTTTTCAGACCTATCGTCAGTTCGCAGAAGGGTTACAAAGTACTCGAGTTGCGATGGGTATCGTTATTGGCAGCAACCTTATCAATATCGGACTCAATTACATTTTGATCTTTGGGAAGCTTGGCGCACCCGCTTTAGGCTTGAATGGCGCAGGATGGGCAACGCTTATTTCTCGAACGATAATGGCGATTGCGATGATGAGCTACATCTATTTTGCAAAAAAATACAAAACGTACCAAGGTGGTTTTAATGCAGGTGGCTATTCAATGCACTTAATCAAGCGCATGCTACACATTGGGTTACCCGCTGGATCACAATTTATTTTTGAAGCATCAGCGTTTGGCTTTTCTGCTATCATGATGGGATGGTTGGGTACGACTGCATTAGCGGCTCACCAGATCGCGATCAATCTCGCTACGATTAGTTACATGACTACGTCTGGGTTGGGTGCAGCGGCTACAATCCGAGTTGGCAATTTTCTTGGTCAACAAGATACCGCTAACATGAGAGCTGCTGCCTTCGCGATGATATGGATGGCCGTAGCGATCATGGCTGCCTGGGCATTGCTCTTCATCTTCGGTCGATATGCACTACCTTCGCTTTACATCGACAATCTAAGTGTAATAGACTTGACGGCATCGCTTTTAATCTTTGCTGCATTCTTCCAACTTTCAGATGGAATACAAGTGGTAACTGCCGGAGCATTGCGTGGGCTTCAGGATGTAAAGATTCCTTCGCTGTTGATTCTTGTAGCCTATTGGGTCATTGCGTTACCTCTGGGATATACACTTGCCTTTCCCCTTGCCTTTGGCGCAAACGGAATATGGTTGGGGTTGTTTATCGGCTTGACGTTGACGGCCACAGCGATGGTGGTCAGATTCAGGCGACTATCAAGAAACCCACGCCCTATC
>DAORAG010000447.1:0-2764 GCA_035344095.1 Cyclobacteriaceae bacterium
GAATGAGTTTCACGCCTGGTGCCCGGAATTCCCTGGATGTCATACACACGGAAAAACAGTACAGGCGGCTCTGGAGAACTTAAAAGACGCAATACAACTCTATCTTGATACGGTGATGGAGGAGGAGATAGTTAAACAAACAGCGCGTGCTTTAGATGAAACCGCGTGAGTTAATTTCTTTACTCGAAAAAGAAGGATTTGTTTTTGTTCGGCAGTCGGGAAGCCACGCGATTTATCGGAAAACCGGATCCAAAATTATCGTTATTCCAATTCATAGCAAGGAGATTCCAAAGGGTACCTTAAATTCAATTCTTCGGGACGCTGGGCTTAAGGCCAAATAATATGTCAGGCGAGTACCTCGCTTTCCCTCTCATCAAGCGTTAGTTCAAAAGATTTGTAGTGCGCCAATTTGCTAAATGTGTCAGCGCTCTTTCGCTTGGTGCGATCTTTTGTTTCCAGGTCACAGGCATAAAGTCCAAATCTTTTGGTTGGTCCTAGATGCCATTCAAAATTGTCCCACGTACTCCACCAGTAATAACCCCGGATGTCGATGCCATCTTTGAGGGCTTCGTGTAGCACTTTGGCGTAATCCAAAATGGCACGTTGACGTAAATCGTCACTGGCATCACACACTCCGTTCTCCGTGATGATAATGGGCTTTTTATATTTCTTCCAGTAACGGTCGATACAAGTGCGAAGGCCTTCGGGGTGATATTCCCACATATCATCATGCGGCACGCCTAGTCGTTTAATTTTTTCAGGTGTTTGGATGTAGGTGATCGGCATGGGGTCGTGTGTCACCCGTGCGTAATAACTCATGCCGAAGAAGTCCGATTTTTCGAAGTGACTCGGTACATATTCCATGAACCACCAGTCGCTGAGGTTGGCGGGAAACCAACCCAGCACATTTTCTGAGTCGAATACGACTGCATTGTGTGAAATGCCGACCGGGTGTTGTGGAAACTTCGACTTGATGATGTCGTAAACCTGGTTATGGGCCTTGCCCATATTCTTAACTGCCTTGCCCGCCAGGTAAGGATTGTTTTTGAAAGGAGGGAAGAACCCTGTTATCCATCCATAACTGGCGTATACGTTGGGTTCGTTGAATGTATTCCAGAAGGTAACGTGCTCACCAAACTCATCGATCACCTTGGTGCAATAGTCAACAAACGCAGGAATGTTTTCTTCTTTCTCCCAACTTCCCATTTCTGCAAACCACGTTGGATTGGTGAAGTGATGCAAAACCATCATGATCTCTACACCGCGAGAACGAAGGTCGAGGATGAATTGCATGTAGTGAGCTACGGCTTCCTCATCGAGCTCTGCAAAGGGCTTGCGTTGTAGTTTACTCCACAGAAAACCCATTCGATAATGAGGCGCGAGCGAAGCGATGATACCCGCATCTTCCGAGGTTCGAAGTTCATGATCTGTGGTACGATCAAACACGTAACCGTCCAACGATTTCACGCCCTGCCAATCGTGTTCAAAGGCAGTTTCGATCTGTGCTGCAGCCGTGCTGGTACCAAATGCAAAGTCGTTGGGGAAAACGTAGACCATAGCTTAAAAAATCGGGACAAAAATAAGCAATACTGCCTGCAAAAAAATAAGGGAAGCCTTTTGCCTCCCTTATCAGTTTAATGTTACCGGAATGTTATTTGCCTCCGTCCTCGGTATCTTCTTTGCTGAGTTCATCCATCAATGCAGTGTACTTAGCTTTTAGATCGGCATCTTCTTTCAGCGCCTTCTTCACAGCATTGTAGGTCTTGGCGCCAATGTAGTCTCTCGCCAGTGATTGGAATGCTTCATTGATCTTTGCAGTCTCCTCCTCTTTCTTAGCAGCAACAGACTTCACAAAGTCGATTTCTTCCTGAGTTGCTTCTGCCTCCTGCAATTTGGCTTCGTCATCAACGATCTTCGACAATTCATTGTAGCGTGAGGCTGATACGTTTTCATTGCTCTTCACCATGTCGGAAATCGTCTCGATGAGCGTGGACTTCATGTTGTCAATCGAGTCCATGGCCACTGCATACTTCTTCAAGTCTTCATCGCTAATTTCTTCCTCCTGAGCGCGTGCTACGTTACCAACAAAGCAGGCGGCAAGAAACAGAACGAGTAATTTGATCTTCATCTTTCAGTTGTTTAGGTCAGACATCAAAAATTTATAACCTGAATTATACGACATTTTGATTTTTATCTCAAAATATAATGATAGAAATGGCTGTGATATCACGTAATACGGGAGAGTTCTATACCTTACAACTGTTCGCACAATGCTTGCGAACGATTTTGTCAAAACGGGATAACACATTATCTTATCATGATGTACGGCCATGTTTGATACGTACAAGCCATTGCAAAACCATAGTTGAATGAGACAGCTAACAATATCTTTGTTATTGATTATGACGACACTCAGCGCCATTGCTCAAGACCAATACATTTTTCCTTTTGGTGGAGGACTGAATAAGTTATTTGTAAAGGAGATCATTAAGTTGACGGGTAAGGAACGCCCTCGAATTTGCTATTTACCCACAGCCTCTGGTGATAATGAACAGGGGATTATTAGATGGTATGACCTGGTGAGCGACCTTTCTGTAGAACCTCATGTGCAGAAAGTTTGGATCAGTTCTTACAACATGGACAAATCCTTTGAAGAGGTGTTATTGAGTATGGACGCCATCATGGTAGGGGGAGGAAATACGCTTAACATGATTGCCATATGGAAGGCACAAGGAATCGATGTGGTGTTGAAGAAGGCATTGGA
>DAORAG010000448.1:0-2755 GCA_035344095.1 Cyclobacteriaceae bacterium
CCCATGGAGTCGAATTCACTATCGGGCACCTCTACAAGTTTGAATCCACGATCAAGCAAATTATTTCTAAATGATATTGGCATAAGAGGAGAGTAGACGACTGCAAGGTCTTTGTCAACCGGACTCAAGATGGACATGAGATGAAAGACATCAGAAGGTCCTCTATAATGAGGAAGTGAGACCTCAATTACAGTAATACCTTTTGGCTGCAGCAATGCCTTCAATTGATCAATGCCTTCTCTGTTGGTTCGATAAGTGAGCCCCACAGCAATTGTGTCCAGGTCAAGCCAAGCCACATCACCACCTTCTATAGTCCCGGGAGATTTTATTTCACCAAGGATAGCGATGCCTTCTTTCTCAAACGCCATCCTTTCGGCTGCCGGTTCATTCTTTCTGCCAGCCTTACCCATGTTGCAAATGATCATTCCATAATCGGTTGCGATAGACGCATCACGACAGTAGATGGAATCCATGTTCACTTCAGCATTACGAGGTAAATGGTAGATACTCGTGCCATTCTTTGCTAATATATTTTCAAAGGATTCGTATTCCTGATTGGCGATCTTTACGTCAGGCTTGCCGAGGTAATTGAGGGTTTCCCAATGGGCGCTCAGATGTAGATCATCAATGAAAGCATCAGCTGCCTTCTTAATGAACACCGATTGCAATGTTCCATACTCAGAGTGAGCTGTTCGTTTGCTCATGATTTTTTATTTCGTTTCCAAATGTTCCACATGTAAAATGGAATTCCGGCAAGCAACATTAGAAATCCCCAAAACACCGACTCCTCACCAGAACCAGCTATCGCCCAAATTGAAAACGCAAATCCTCCAGTCGATAGGAAAATTGCCCTTGCCCATCCACCTGTCTTCAGGTGTTTCTCCTCGATCAGCAACATAAGATACGATGCGGAAGAAAAAAGATAAGGAACGAGTACCATCACTGTGGTCAGCAACACTAAAAACTGAAACTGCTCTACGAGCCCCTTGGAATAATTCATAAACACAAGCACTGAAATAAAAATGCTTGAGATAACTATTCCGAGTGCGGGCGCGCCTCGAGAATTCTTCTTTTCAAAAACATGGGGAAACAACTTGTCTTTTGCAATAGCAAACGGTACCTGACCTTGTATCAGAATCCAACCATTGAGCGCGCCAAACGCAGAGATCACAACGCCAGCGCCTACAAGATAATGTGCGCCATTGCCCCAGATCACCTCCGCTGCATCAGCAAAAGGCGTAACCGAAGTTTGAAGCTTGTCAACGGGAACAATTCCCATAACTGAAATGGTGCTGAGTATGTACACGACAATAGTGACAAGTGTTCCGATCATTGTCGCTTTTGAAATTGTGGTTTCGGGATTTTCTACCTCACCTGCTGGAATAGTGGCACACTCAACGCCCTGAAACGCGAAGATGGTCATGGCGGCCGTAGCGGATATGGCAGCAAAGTTGGAAACGCCACTGATATTCAATGGAAAGAAATTGTCGATATCGATAAAGAACAACCCCCCAAAGGCGATTATCGCAAGTGGGATTAGCTTTAACAATGTTGTTACCAGTTGCACCTTACCTCCCTCACGCACGCCCATTGCGTTGATCCATGTGAGGCCCCACACTGCACCCAATGCGGTCAGAACTGCAGCGACTCTGCTTGTGCCCAATATTGGGATGAACAGGCTCAAGCCACCCACCAGCGACACTGCAATAGTTGCATTGGTAGTCCAGCAGGAGATCCAATAACCCCATGCAACAAGAAACCCCGGAAAGTCACCAAAACCCTTTCGGGTGTAGGCATAGGGACCTCCATCGCCCAATGGCATCATCTTGCTGAGTCTGCCGAAGATAATCGCCAGAAATAATGCACCCACAGCAGAAAAAACCCACCCCAGTAAACTTATCCCGCCATAACTGGCGAGCGCTGACGGCATAAGAAAAACACCTGCTCCAATCATATTGCCAACCACCAGTGAGGTACTGGTCCAGAGACCTATTTTTTTGGTTGGGGCTTGGCTCATGTAAGATTCGGAAGATACTGAATTGGAGTGAAAGGCTGACGAGGCGGTTTACTTATTTGTTTGCAACGTAATTGTAAATCAATTCCGACACGTTGGCCATCGCTGCAATGCCTTCCTCTGGATTTTTCAATTCTTTGGAAAGCGTAATTAACACATACTTTCTTCCGTCAGGCAAAAATACAATGCCCGAATCATGGCGAACCGCTGTGATGCTCCCTGTTTTATGCGCCACTCTTACTTCCGCAGGAAGTTTGGCTGGAATTATCTCATTGAATTCCTGATCAAAAAGAATATCAATCATTTTTTTGTCAGCCTCAGGATTGACCGCCTCGCCCTTTGCCAGCTTTTCAAATAGTATCATTAAATCATAGGCGGTTGTCGTGTTGCTCATTCCGGCATCATAGGCCTTCTGGTCTTCAACACCTCTTAACACCTGGATGTCATTTGCGCCAAGTGATTTCATTGTTGACATCACATTCTTTGCCCCAACATTTTCGATAACAATGTTTGTTGCAAGATTGCTGCTAACGATGATCATTTGATAAACCAGATCATACAATGTTTTTTTGCTGCCAACCTCATTGTACAATTCAACTTCACTATCATCATCCGGACTCAGTTGGAATGGACTGCCATCCACAATGCTTCTGAATTCATTGATTACTGTGATGGAATCCTCAAGCGCAAACTTACCTTCAGCAGCCTGCTTGTACACTTCAATGAGAACAGGAGTCTTCA
>DAORAG010000449.1:0-2734 GCA_035344095.1 Cyclobacteriaceae bacterium
GTCAAGATTCTCGTTAATGATTTGATTTACATCCCTTGAATCCCATGCCTGCATAATGAATCTGCGAAGCAGCGAGTGATCCGGTGGATTTCTGAATACAAGAAACGATTGTAATGCATTCACTATAATGGAAAATGATTCCCATTTATCGAGATACTGGTGTGAAGCTTTGGTCAGCCAATCAACTCGATTTCCAACGCTAAATTTCTCGTCCTTCAAAATTGTTCTCGCATCTTCGTAGCGAGTTATGATCCATTCGCCTGATCGAGCCTTGTGAATCGGATCATTTTCCCGAAGAGCCTTATACATAGGATAAGGGTTGAGAATGTTTTCTCTCAAGTATGGCTTCCACGGAGACTCCATTAGCTTGACTTTTTCTCTACTACACCCCAGTAGTCGTTTTCATTTGTAGTGATCGCCATCACCTGATGGTGCATGTCGGAATTTAATAACCCAGGCCGTTTTACTCCAGGGATGATTCTGACATCGTATATCTCATCTACGTTGTTTTCGTATTTGATAAACCCGGCCAAACTCATCTTAGGAATATATAAAATGACAATGCCGCTATAGATCGATTTTTTCGACACGGGTAGGTTTTGGAAGGCTTGCGAAGTTTCCCGGAGTTTGGACAGGCCGATGAATAGGTAGTCACCCATTCTATCCATGCCCCTCACAAATCCATCCAGTGACTTTAATACCTCGTACTTTCCCGGTGAAGTCATCCTTACCAGATCTCCCGTAGCGGAGTGTAGCCAATAGAGTTGCCCGTCAATGATCCTTGGTGAGTGAGGCATTAATAAATTGGTAGCGATAATTTCGTTGGACTCCACATCCATCAGGATGCCACCATCCGCTTTTCGTTCTCGCCATCCACCAGGCTGATCAGATTGCCCGAGTGCCGTTACATACTTTGGCTTGTCATTTTCGAAAGCAACCCCGTTGAGGTGGCATTGGTCCGTGGGAGTGGTATTGTGAATAAAAAATGGTTTCCAACGCGTGTGGAAACTGAATTCCTCATCAATGGTGGCCAGGCAGGAGAAACGTGTGTTGACCGCCCACAGTTCATCACCGGCCCAATGCAGGTCATGAATATCATTTTCACCCGTAAAATATTGAGCCCGAGGGAGATACAGCGCGTCATAAGTATTCTTTTGTTTTGGGTAGTTGGGGGCCATTCGATTGGCATTTTTCAACACCAAGACTGAATTGGTGGTTGCTATCGCCAACTTATCTCCCTGGAGTGCAATGCCCATTGGCTTTTCGAAATTCCTGGGTAACTGCACGAGGTGGTCTTTGTCCTGCGCGCTGATGAAGATCACTTTGCCAGCCTGGTAGGTAGAGATGGCCAATGTAGCGCCAAGGCCATGGAGTATTTCCGGGGCGGTAGGAGAGAAGGTACAACTAAAAGGAGGGAGTGGAGCGGACATTTAGATTCAGTGTTTCAGGTTCAAAGTTCAAGACTCAAAATTCCAAATTCAAAGTTTAAAGATTTCCGGTTCAAAGTTCAAATTAGCAGTAAACCTTGAACTTTAAACCTCGAAACCTTCAACTTTAAACTTTTAGACCATGAGTTCTAACCTGGAACCTTAAACTTGGAGCTACCTTTTGAGGGTCAGGTATCCCTCCAAAGAACTCCGTCCACTTCCAAATTCGATCCGATAGAAGTAGATGCCACTGGGCAGGTCCTTGCCACTATCGCTTACTCCATTGAAGCGTTGGTCGGGATTGTCGTTATCGTAGTTGGTGATTTCAAACACCCGGTCGCCCCACCGATTGTAAATCTTCACTGTGTTTTCAGGCTCCTGAGTTTCAATGTTTTCAATACGAAAATAAGGATTGAATGTATCGCCATTTGGAGAGATGCCGTTGTAAATTATTATTTCTGTTGGGTTCAGCTGTGCATTCACTGTAATAGAAATCTGGCGGGTTGAGCAGACGGAAAGTTGGTCACATACTTCGATGGTCACATTGTCTACACCCGTAAACGTGATTCCTGAATAGTCGATCACAATTTCGTTGGCAGAATTAATTGCAGCACTCGCGCCACTTGATGGTTGAGTTACAATTGAAAGCGTGGCAACGTCAAGATTGTTATTCGGATCTGACAGCAAGGATGACAATGGAATCGTTATGGAATTGCCCGCGGTAACAGTGAGTGTACCTGATGGCGCTGCTATAACAGGCGGAAGATTAGGAATATCTATACTTATTTCCCCTTCATCGCAAAGATTACATTGATTACACATTTGATACACGATTACATCGGCTCCCACGGTTCCGCTCCCAGGCGTAAATTCGATTGTGTTATCCGTCATCACAGATGCTGTTCCTTTGGTGGGTGAAGTAATAATTGTAACCGTTATCTCGTCCGTTGACCGAAAGAAAGAGGTTGCCAAGGGATTTGCAATTGAGGTTTGTCCCAGTGGTGCGGTAAGATTTACTGAAGCAGCAATTGGTTGATCGCATCCTCTGTCTAGTATAATGAAATTGGCATTGGGTGGTGTGAATGTAATCGGATGAAGTGGGCCTACGTTGCCACCATCATCAAGATCAGCCTGCATAATCGAAGGGGGTACCAGGCCTATTCGCCCACGACAAACCCACCAAAGTTTGTTGGTTTGAGGATCGATTTCAATGCCTCGTACTTCACCTCCCGTTGGGTTTACCAAAGGAGTGACAGTTCCAGGTACATCGGAGGTGTTTGCTTTGAAGATCGTGGCAATGCCGTTGG
>DAORAG010000450.1:0-2726 GCA_035344095.1 Cyclobacteriaceae bacterium
CCACTGTAAGTAATGTTGAAGTTGTTTCCGTTCTTTTTTAGAAGAAAAGCCTCAGGACTCTTTCTGGAACCCATGCATTCCATGGCCACCTGATCCTTGTCGGCCAGATAGGGGATTGATAGTTGCCATGATCTGTATTTAGCAGACATGGCCTTTACACTTTCTCTTTCATCAGAATGTGAATTGACCAACACAAATTGAATTGAGCCCTTGTACTGTTCATTCAATTGCCTGATGCGATCAAGATACTTTCCATCGTAGGGACATTCGTTACTAAAAAATATCACCGCAATCCCCTGACAACTTTGGAAACTGCTAAGAGAAATACTCTTGCTGTCGGCCACATTTACAAGTGTAAAGTCCTGTATTGTTTGCGCCCCAGCCGTAAGTTGACAGATGACGACAAGTGTTAGCAATAATTTCTTCATGTCAGGAGACTTTTGAAAACACAAGAACGTATTCGGTTTCAACAATATAGTGAAGTTCTGCGAATACATTTACGTTGTCAAATTCGATTGCTCCCTGCAACTCGCCATTATTTTGTAGTTGAAATGGCCTAACCTTTAAATGATTTGTAAAAAGAAGGCCACGCTTGCCGTAGATTTTGTAGAGCGCTTCTTTGGCGCACCAATAAATGCAGTGTTTCACTATGTCGGTGCCAGCATCTTCAAGTTCACCCGCGTCAAGCACACGTGAGGCAATTCGCAGTAGTTTGTCTTTGGGTTGTTCGATATCAATTCCAACTGAATGCGAGGGATGAATTTGAGCCGCTACATAAGGGTAGGAATGTGATAAAGAAATGTGATGCGCGCTATCCTTCAAAAATGGTTTTCCAAATTGATCTTTTATAATCCCTTTATATTGAATTCCTTGCTGCTTCGCCAGACTTCTTATTAGAATCCTTCCAGAAAGCCATTCCAATCTTTTCAAAGGACTTACAATATCTTGAGGGCAAATATCATCAAGAGCCAGAGCTCTTAATTCACCCTCGTTTTCGGTAACGTGCCAGAGCGCCACCCCATGTGTTAAGCTATCTTTCAAATGAACCAGTGGCATTGGGTTATCTCAGGTGTAAAGTTCAATTTTGCCTAAAAATAAGCATTGGTGATCCGGAACGAAGTGTAATAATGGTAGAAGTTTTAAAAGTGGGTACGCTTACTGGGCATTCTGGTTCTATCTACGCACTGGCGCAAGGTTCGAAACCAAACATGTTTTTCTCTGGTGGTGCCGATGGGCAAGTGGCCATGTGGAATCTGGAAACGCCAGAGGAAGGGAAATTGATTGCCAGATTGCCTAATTCGGTGTATGCTCTCCATCATCTGAACGATCAGAATCAACTGTTAATAGGCCAAAACTTTGAAGGCATTCACCTGGTTGATTACGTTTCAAAGAAGGAGGTTTCGAGCCTGAGGTTAACGAGTGCTTCTATCTTCGACTTACTTGTTGTCGGAAATAAAATTTTTGTTGCGACCGGAACCGGGGAGGTAGTTGTGGTCGACCTCGAAGCGTTTCGGGAAGTGATGAGATTTAAGTTTAGCCAGCAAAGTGCCAGGTCGATTGCATTCAATGCATATAAAAACGAACTGGCCATTGGATACAGTGACAACTTTGTCAGGATAGTTGATCTTAAAGACCTGAACTTAAAGCAGGAGTTTCATGCTCACACCAACTCAGTATTCTGTGTCAATTATTCTCCTGACGGACATTTTTTGCTTACAGGTTCACGTGATGCCCACCTGAAGGTATGGGATGTAGAGGAACAATATAGGCTGGAGAGAGACATTGTAGCTCATATGTACACCATCAATCATTTGGAATTTAGCCCGGATGGCAAACATTTTGTAACTTGTAGCATGGATAAGTCCATCAAGGTGTGGGACGGGGCAGATTTTCGATTGTTGAAAGTGATAGATAAAGCGCGCCACGCAGGACACGGCACTTCAGTCAATAAACTCGCGTGGACATCGTTTAACAACCAGCTGGTGAGTGCCAGTGATGATCGAACTATTTCTATCTGGAATATATTTTTTAAACTTTAATAACTACTAACCACCAATCCAATGAAAGTCACACCACTTGAAATTCGGCAAAAGACTTTTGAAAGGACCTTACGGGGATATGACAAGGACGAGGTCTCCGCATTTTTACTGACACTATCCCAGGAATGGGAGCGTGTGCAGGACGAGACCAAGGAAATGAAAATTAAACTTGAAGCAACTGAAAGAGAGGTTACCAAACTCCGTGAAGTAGAAAGTTCGCTCTACAAGACATTGAAAACGGCCGAAGATACCGGTGCCAATGTGATTGAGCAGGCGAACAAAGCGGCCGAGTTGCACTTGAAAGAGGTTCAACTTAAAGCTGAGGCGCTTTTGAACGAGGCCAAAACAAAAGCGAAGGACACCATTGAGCAGTCAGAGTCTACCTCCAAGCAGATGCTGTACGAAATGGAGGAAAGGCTAAAAGCGCTCGTGCAAAGCTACAAGACGATCGAGTCATCAAGAGATAGCTTATTGAGTGATCTGAAGAGACTTGGCAATGAAACACTTGAGAAGGTGGAGAAGCTAAGAAACACTGTAAATGGTTTTGATCCTGATCAGCATTTGAAGGCTGCGCGCCAGGAAGCAAAACAGACATTGAACCCAAATGCGGATTTCAAGAAGATAGAGCCAACGCCTGAGAAATTAGCTCCGGAACCAGAGGAAGAATTGTTGGTAGAGGCTCGTCAT
>DAORAG010000451.1:0-2726 GCA_035344095.1 Cyclobacteriaceae bacterium
TCCAGCGACTACAAAGTACCCCGTACCCAACTCAATGTGGAAAGCGAATCGCTCGAGCCATGTTGACAAGAGATAATAGCTAACGGGAAGTCCGAGCAAAATGGAGATCAAAACCATCTTGGTGAAGTCACCGGACAACAACAGAACAATATTCGTTGATGAAGAGCCAAGGGCCTTGCGAATGCCTATCTCCTTTGTTCTCCTTTCAGCTGTGAAGGTAGCAAGTCCAAATAACCCCAGGCATGAGATAAGGATAGCCATTGTAGCAAAGTAAAAAGACAATGAGGCCACGCGCTGTTCTGCCGCATACAGTTTGGCGTACTCCTGATCCTGAAATTGATACTCGAAACTAAACCCAGGATTAAAGTCTGTATAAAAGTCACCAAGGCGATCAAGGGTTTCTTTTTCTCTTCCGGCCTCAAGCCTGATCATGATATTCCAGGTGTTGGATGGTTTCAATCGGAAGAACAGTGGATTAACTACATCACGCAGTGATTGGAAATGAAAATCTTTCACTACTCCGATGATTTCCAGATCATACTGATCCCAAAGGCGAATCGTTTGGCCGATTGGATTTTCAAAGCCCATCACCCGTATAGCGGCTTCATTAAAAATAACCTTTGTGGAATCAGCACCATATTCTTCTGAAAACGATCTTCCTTCGGCCATCTCCACTCCCATCGTCTCAATCAACTGATAGTTACTGCCCACATTCTCGAATAATATCCTGTCGTCTGGATTCTTACCTTCCCAATTCAAACCGCTGGTGTTGTTGTTTCTCCCAATCATGTTGTGCCCAAGACTGGAGGCATTCACCACTCCGGGTATTCTTCTCACTTCTTTTAAAAACAGGTCACGATCTTTCTCAAGCCTTCCTTCAATCGGAAACTTGATCAGATGTTCTTTCGTGTAGCCAAGGTTTTGTGTTTGCACAAACTCGATCTGCTTGTAGGTTACAAGCACAGATACAATGAGGATTACAGAAAGAAAGAATTGAAATACTACCAGCCCCTTGCGAGCCCACAGCTCGCCCCAGGTGCCCCGGATCTCTCCCTTCAATACAGCCGCAGGTCGGAATCGCGAGATATATAAGGCCGGATAGCTTCCGGCTAGCAAGCCCGTAATGATTGTGATGCCGGTGATCCACAACAACAAGTCTCCATCCAGGAGGTTCAACTCAATTTTCTTTTCGGTGATGAAGTTAAACTGCGGTAAAAACAGCTTCACCATGATCAACGCAAGTCCCACCGAAACCAGCGTCATCACCATCGACTCACTGATGTGGTGAAAAATTATGGATTGGCGCTGGGCACCAACTGATTTTCTGATTCCAACCTCTTTCGCCTTGCGGGATGCCCGCGCAGTAGAAAGGTTCATGAAATTGATACACGCAATTACCAGAATAAACACTGCGATGATGGAGAACAATCTCACGTATTCTATCCTTCCACCAGCCTGCACCCCATTTTCAAAACGTCCGTGTAAATAACGCTGTGAAAACTGTTGCAGAAAGAGCGTAATATTGGAGTCTTCATCTTTGCCTTTCAGATAATCAGCAATCTTTTTAGAGAAGGCAGAGGCATCTGCTCCCTCTCGCAAAACCAGGTAGGTGGAAGGGCCGTTATTGCCCCACTCCGTTACCCACTCATTATCATCCTTAAATCTTTCAAAGGAAATCACAAAATCAAATTGTTCGGAAGCATTGGAAGGTAGATTCTCAAACACACCCGATACCGCTAAACTCCTTTCGTGCTGCAACTCAACTGTTTTGCCCACCACATCATCAGACGTGTCAAAAAGTTTAACCGCGAGATCGCGTGATATCACGATCGACAGTTTATCCTGCAGTACGAGACTGGGGTCGCCATGAATCAGCGGAAAAGAAAATATGTTAAAGAAGTCCGCCCCTACTGAATATCCTTTTGCTTTAACATTGTGGTCCTTGATAGAAAGTGTATAGGGCTCTACCCATGTGGTAGTAGCTGCATACTCCACCTCCGGATAATCTATCTTAAGGTTCTCTGCAAGAATCCCCGGTGTAGATGTAGTAGTCATCAACTCCTCAGCGTATTGCTGGTGCTCCATTACCTCATAGAGCCGACTGTCTTTTTCGTGAAACTTATCAACTGACAATTCATCCTGCACCCACAAATAGATAAGCAATGTGCAGGCAAGGCCGGTAGACAACCCAACGAGGTTGATCCCAAAGTATCCCTGGGCACGAAGAAAATTACGGTAGATGAGGATGAAGCTATGTCTGAGCATGGTGGTTAATGATTATCGGGAAAGACCCGCATTTGCGTGATAGGGTTGCTTTGCGGGTGTATAATATCTCGGCTTGAAATTTAGGGTATATACCCTGTGAATCCGGGATGGTTACAGCTAAGCTTTCTTTTTAAACAATCGATTGTCAAGGGACCAAGTGCCGGGGCCAGTGAACAAAAACAACACACCGAACAGGACGAAGAGAAAGGAATGTTGCTCCTCATACCAAAAGCGCCCCTGTCCGACAAAGAAAGTAACATAGCTTAGCACACCAATCATGGCGAATGCCCCCAGCCTTGTAAACAAGCCGAGCATAAGTGAGATGCCTGCGAGGAACTCGGAGGTCTTTCCGAAATACACCCAAAATCTTGCAGCCGGTGCACCAAAAATTTCCCATGTGAAGTATGTCTCCATCACGCTGGGTTGAAATATCTCAAGACCATGATAAAAAACCAGAACAC
>DAORAG010000452.1:0-2725 GCA_035344095.1 Cyclobacteriaceae bacterium
CGTAACATTGATGGTTATTTGTTAGGCAACAAAAGCCTGCCGTGGTGGAACGTTTGTTTGTCGATTATGGCCACGCCGGCGAGCGCGATTACTTTCCTGTCAACACCTGGACAAGCGTATGAAGACGGCATGCGTTTTCTGCAGTTCTACTTTGGGCTTCCGTTGGCGATGGTCATTCTCAGTATCACCGCTGTTCCCATCTACCATCGACTGAAAGTATACACCGCCTATGAGTACCTGGAGAGCCGATTTGACCTTAAGACCAGGTCGCTCGCAGCGTTCTTCTTTCTCATGTTGAGGGGATTGTCTGTAGGAATTACCATTTACGCACCCTCATTGATCCTGTCGACCATGCTCGACTGGAACATCAACATTACTACGATATTCATTGGGTCGCTGGTTATGATCTATACAGTGAGTGGAGGAACGAGGGCAGTGAGTATGACGCAGAAGTATCAACTCACCATTATTATGGTGGGGATGATTATTGCAGGGATGACGGCTTTCTACAAACTTCCCAAAGACATCACATTTACGGAAGCCTTTCAAATGGCGGGAGAGATGGGGAAGTTGAATTTAATCAACTTGTCATTTGACCTCAGCGATAGGTACAACATTTGGTCTGGGTTGATCGGGGGCTTGTTTTTATTTCTGTCCTACTTTGGTGCCGATCAATCACAGGTTGGCCGTTACCTTGGCGGCAAATCCGTTGGTCAGAGTCGTTTGGGTTTGATTTTTAATGGTCTCTTGAAAGTACCGATGCAGTTTGTCATACTGTACATCGGAATTCTTGTTTTTGTATTCTATCAATTTCATCAGGCGCCTGTGTTTCACAATCAGTCGTTGAAAGA
Organism: Cyclobacteriaceae bacterium; assembly: GCA_035344095.1. Taxonomy (GTDB): domain Bacteria; phylum Bacteroidota; class Bacteroidia; order Cytophagales; family Cyclobacteriaceae; genus ELB16-189. Next base: position 852 of record DAORAG010000452.1, read on the forward strand.
CAAGGCCATGCAAACAGAATATGGCGCAACCATCACCGGACTGGAGGCTCAATATGATGATGTGTTTGTAAAAAGGAGAGGGGCAGCTGAAAAATTAATAGATGCGATCAGACAGGACAACCCTTCGATGCTGGAGCAGTCCAAGAAGGAGATGGAGCAAATTCAAGGTCAGGAAAAGCAGATAAGGACACAAGTTAAAGATCAGATTGCAGCGGCTATACCAGGGGCCAATACTCTGGATAAGGACTACGTGTTCATTACTTTTGTAATGAGCTATCTTCCCCATGGGCTGATCGGTTTACTACTCGCTGTCGTGTTCTCAGCTGCAATGGCTTCAACTGCATCCGAGCTCAATTCACTGGCATCGACTACTGCCGTTGACATTTATAAGCGTTCGGTAAAGCCCAACGAAGATGATTACCACTATGTCAAAGCATCCAAGTGGTTTACCGCGGGCTGGGCTGTGTTTGGGATGATGTTCGCCTCGATTGCCAACCAGGCAGAGAATCTCATTCAGTTCGTCAACATCATTGGATCACTGTTCTATGGTACGATATTGGGGATATTCCTGTCGGCATTCTACATCAAATACATCAAGTCGAATGCCATCTTCATTGCCGCCATTATCGCGGAGGCAGTAATACTTTACTGCTATTTCTTTACGAAGGTGGCTTTCCTGTTGTACAACATCATCGGCTGTCTGGTGGTGGTTGTTATTGGACTAATCATACAATACTTCGAGAACCGACAAATAAAAAAGGCATCCTGATGGGATGCCTTTTTTATTAAAAGGTGAGACTTCTTATTTCAGAGCTTTAAGGAAGTCTTCATTTAACTTGATATATCCAAAGTCACCTTCGGCTTTCTTGGCAAGTTCCAATGACTTTTCAGCAGCGGCTTTTGCACCAGCCTTGTCGCCAGCGTCTTTTTTCATTTGAGCCAGACGGTGGATATTCCAGAATGCATTTGGATTACCTTCAGCAATACCTTTCTCCATCCATGCAATAGCTTGCTTAAGATCCCTTTTGGTATCATGGTAGTAGATAGCAGCGGTGATCAGGTTGGCCGGACGAACCTTAGTGTTTGCTTCGATAGCTTTCATGATTTGGTCATCGAAATCAACACCCACCTTGAATTTCACAGAAGTGTTTTCCCAGGCAATTTGAATGTTTGCACTCTTGCTGTCGGCAGCAATGTCGGATATGTTCATCGTGAAAGTCTCAACGGTTTCAGTGAGCTTTCCTGGTTTCACCTTGAAGTTGGCTACCTCCTTTGACTTGTCATATCCTCCTGTGTTACCACCCAGAGACAAGTCGCTGTAAAGAGCAACAGTCCACTCGTTAGCACCTGGCCAGGTGAATAGCAAGTATTGGCCTTTAGCAACTTTAGTACCCTCCACGGTTACGTCATCACCAAAAGTGATCACTGTTCCTGAGTTGGCACCCGTTCTCCAGATTTGGCCGTACGGAGTCAAGAAATTTGCACCCTCACCAAAGATTTTACGACCTTTCATTTGAGGTCTGGAATAGTCGATTTTGATTTCGGTAAGACCAACTACGGAGGTCACTGAACCTGCGGGGCTGGGCTGTGGCGTTTGAATCTGTGCTTGCGCTACCCACGCAAGCGCCACGAATACTACGGTGATTAATTTCTTCATTTTGCTTTTATTTTGGGTTTTGTTGTTTGTACTTGAAGGCGCCAAAGATACAGTAATTTTAATTTTTTAAAAGGCGGCTACTGCCTTGAAGCTACCAGAATCATTTTACCAGCGATCTGATGTGGAGCGCATAGCGAAAGACCTATTAGGTAAGGTTTTAGTTACACGCATTAACAAATCATTAACAAGCGGAGTGATTGTGGAAACCGAAGCATAT
>DAORAG010000453.1:0-2707 GCA_035344095.1 Cyclobacteriaceae bacterium
TTAACTCCTTTAAACCTGATGGTTTAATTTTTGTAGGATTGGAGAAATTAATCGCTTGATCATTGAGCTCGATCAAAAATTTACCTTTCTCAAAGTCCGAAGCCTGAACTTGAGAAGTTGCGCCAAATAACACAACCAAAATGACTAATCCACTGACTAGTCGGGTAAGAGGGCTATTGGAGCAAGACCTGGGCATATCAATCAAAGCTATCGCTTAAAAAGTCAACAAACCATTGACTTTAAAAATTTATTTTTACCGACCGTTTTCTTATTCGGCAGACATACCAAATCTCTGGTACACATCATTGATTACACTCTTACTATCTGCAATTACCAGGAGGTGATCTCCAGCCTGAATTGTTGTATCGCCACTTGGAGTGAGGTATTTATTGTCCCTATGGATCAACGCGATCAAGGAGGACTTCGGCAAATTGAGTTGCACTATTGCCTTGCCCACAGCCTCAGCCCCTTCGGGGATATCTAACTCAACCAGCTCAGACTTCGAATCTTCTCGCAACTCAATGTCAAGAGGAAATTTTCTCTTTACTTTCTCAGGCACGGAAACGTGGAGCCACTTTGCCACAAGAGAAAGTGTAGATCCTTGCAACACAACAGAAGACACAGAAATGAAAAATACAAGATTGAAAATTGTGTCCGCGTAGCCAATGCCTGCCAACAAAGGATAGGTGGCAAAGACAATTGGTGCAGCGCCTCTAAGACCAACCCAAGACACAAAAAGTTTCTTTCGGTTGTTTAGTCCTTTTGAAAAAAGTAGGGAAACATAAACTGATAGCGGCCGGCCTATAAAAATAATGAACAACGCGATAAGTAATCCCTCTCCAATGATAGGAGTGATTTTGGTAGGGAACACCAGCAGCCCAAGGGCAAGGAACATCACAATTTGCATAAGCCATGCTAGTCCATCATAAAATTTAATCAGACTCTTCTTGTGGATAAAGTTGCTGTTACCCAAAATGATAGCTGCCATATAAACGGCCAGAAAGCCGTTTCCTCCTATCGTGTCTGTGAATGAATAAGTGAAGAACACGAACGAAAGTACGAGGACAGGATATAGGCCTTGAAAATCCAGGTTGATCCTATTTACGATCCAGATCATCGCCTTCCCGAAAAGGTATCCGCAAGCCGCACCAATGAGCATTCCCTGCAGGAATTTTGGCACCCAGGTAAGAATTGAAGTCTCGGGCTGAAGCACAAGGTCTATAAAACTAACTGTCAGGAAGAATGCCATCGGATCGTTACTCCCGCTTTCAAATTCGAGTAATGGTCTTAATGATCCTTTTAATCCAATGTTTCTCGTTCTTAGTATTGAAAAAACTGCAGCTGCATCTGTTGACGAAACAATTGCTCCAATCAGGAGACCTTGAGGCAAGGTGATGTCCAGTAAATAGGAACTAAAAACCCCAACTGACAGCGCGGTAATTAGCACTCCTAAAGTCGAAAGTGCTATACCACTTTTTAATATCGGTTTTACGCTTTCCCATTTGGTATCAAGGCCACCAGAGAAAAGGATAAAGGTGAGTGCAACGACACCTAAAAACTGAGCGATCTTCGGATCATCAAAGTAGATGCCACCAGGTCCATCCGACCCGGCAAGCATCCCAACAATGAGGAATAAAATCAGTGTGGGTATCCCAAACTTGAGCGAAGTTTTGCTGGCGACAATACTGATAAACAGTAGAATCGAACCCAACAACAATATATTTTCCGAAGAAAGAGACAATAGCAGATTTTTTTAAAGGGCGAATTCAATGGGTCGTACCCTTTCAAAAATACGAAATGAGGGCAGGATTTTACTATCCCAGCCCCTCGCAAAATTTATCGCTTGATGGTTCGAAGCTTGAACACAGGCCCTGCTCGATGGCCCACATGAGGTTGCAACCTTACAGTAATACGATTGTTGGTCGCGGTAAGCTCATCTGGAATCTCATATTTCACATCAATGAATTCCCCATCCTTTATTCCCGAGATGTTCTCTGTTGCAATCTTCTGATCGTTAACAAGAATATCAAATGTCTTTGATCCCGTGAAGCCTCCCCAATACTCCGCCACCAAGGCCATCGGTTGCCCGGTCATTACTTTCATTTCAAATGATAGCCAACCTCCCCTATTCGCTGCACGCGCTTTCTTACCTTTAAATTCTTCAACATAAACACTATCACCCTGGAAATTGTGATCGCGTTCCGACTGCATCTCCCCAGGACTGAACAAGTCGTAAGTCATTTCTTCCAGTTTCTTCTTCTTTTCCAACTCGTCCTGGTAATCCAGTTTGTGCTGTTCCCATTGCGCATTGTTAAACATATCAAGATAAACGGTGTATCTCCGATCGTGAGTTGCGTAGAAAGGTTTCAGAACAACGTCTCTTGGACTACCAACACCTGCAGTCTTGAACATGTTAGTCTCTACCTTCTCTAACCATTCAGATGGGCTTCTGTTTTCTGTTAAGATTACCGGCACGTAATCGGGTTTATTGGCGGCTGGATCATCGTTGGGACCAAGATCAGCGGCCAACACCATAGGTCCATACATCACGGCCACGCGCTGCTCATCGTCAGGCATTGTTTCCAATCGAAGTGAGAATGGAAAACTTACATCTACTTTATCACCGTCCTCCCATTCTCTTTCGATGCTGATAAACTCTCCTTTATGCTGTTGAACGGATACCGGAGTATCATTTACTTTTATTTCC
>DAORAG010000454.1:0-2707 GCA_035344095.1 Cyclobacteriaceae bacterium
CTTGCACTCGCGCGACCATTTCCTGCTCCAGCGCAACTGCCATGGCCCTGCGTTCCTCAGCCTTTGCTTTCGCAATATTCAAATCTGCCTTTGCCTGATCGGTCTGAAGCAGGGCGCCAATGTTCCTGCCAATGTCGATGTCGGCAATATCAATCGATAATATCGTGTATGCGGTGCCAGCATCCAGGCCATTATTCAACACTGTCGATGAAATGCGGTCCGGATTCTCCAGCACATCCATGTAGCGCGACCTTCCTATAGTAGAAATGATACCCTGACCCACTCGCGCTTTAATCGTCTCTTCACCTGCACCGCCCACCAGCTGCTGGATATTGGCCCTCACCGTCACCCGGGCCTCCGTAATGAGCTGAATGCCTTCAACTGAAATTCCTGTTATCGCAGGCACGATAATCATGTAAGGCGACACCGACAGTTGAACCGCTTTAAGCACATCGCGACCAGCAAGATCAATGGCAGTAGCCTGTTGATAATCCAATTTCAGATTGGCCTTGTCTGCGACAACCAACGCCTTGATCACATTGGTCAGGTTTCCCTTGGCGAGGTAGTGTGTTTCCAGCTGACTTGTAGTTATTCCCTTAATGCCCGCCTTAGTAGCCAAAATCAAAGATCGCACGATCAAAGCGGGTGGAACCTTTCTCACACGCATCAATACCAGGTTGATCAGATTGACATGTACACCGGAGAATAATGCGGTGATCCATAAATTCAAAGGCAAGACGTAAAACAGGAGCCAAAAGCCAACTACTGAGGCGGCAATCCAGATAAGCATAAAAGATTCCACCATGGCAGAACAAAGTAAGTAAGCACCCAAGTTAGCACTAAGCACGTGGTAATTCGGGTAAAGCGATGAATTAAGTTCAAAGGCGCCTCATTGTAGAAGACTTGCAAGCAAATTAGGTTATTGAATAAACTCCAGTTACCTTTGCTTAGTTTTTAGCAGAAATCATTCTGTTTAGTGAAGTAATACCTCTTTGTAATACCTTTTTATTAAGAAGTTCTTTCTACTCCCAATATTTTTTAGCTGAAAATGATAGTGACCAGGCAGGGCGGTTTTGCTCTCTTCTGGCATCGCTGACAAATGTATTTTTAAAGAGTAAATGAACGTATTAAGAAAAAGAAGACCTCGTACCAACGGGGCACGCCCACAGTGGCAAAAGCCGTCACACACGGCAAAAAAGAAATCAGTAAGTACTGTAAATCCTGAACTTTTTACCAAGAAGGCCATACCCATGGAAGCATCGGTGTATAAGCCGGTAAGAACGATCATGGATTTACCTGTCGACCCTTTTATCAAGGGCAACCTTACCAGAAAAGGATATAAGAACCCCACAGAAATTCAGGAGCATGCCATACAACCAATCCTTGACGGAAGGGACGTATTGGGTATCGCACAGACGGGTACAGGAAAAACAGGAGCGTTCCTGATCCCAATTATCCACAACCTATTAAAGTCGAGCCCTGCATTTCAGGTGCTCATCGTAGTTCCTACACGTGAACTGGCTGTTCAGGTAGAGGAGGAGTTTAAGAGCATGGCGAAGGGAACAGGATTGTCAAGCCTTTGCTTTATCGGAGGTACAAGTGTAAGACGCGACCTGTCGCTGCTTCGAAGCAAAACCCACATCATCATCGGTACACCCGGTCGTCTGGTCGACTTGTCACAACAACAAGCACTGCCACTCAACCGATTTACCACGCTGGTGCTGGATGAGTTTGACAGGCTGCTGGACATGGGCTTTTCAAAAGACATTCAGTACATCGTGAAGGCGATGACGCAGCGGAAGCAGACGGTGCTGTTCTCAGCAACAGAAGAACAAAATCAAAAGCACATCATCTCCTCATTGCTACATGATCCTATTGCGGTGCGCGTGTCTTCCGGAAAAACCACCGGAGATCATATCGATCAGGAATCGATAAGTGTGAAACCAGGAGAAAAAAAGATTGATATCCTCGTGAAAATGGTTCGCGACAAATCCTTTCACAAAGTGATTGTATTTGCAGAAACAAAAAGGGGAGTGAGTGCAGTGCGCAAGAATCTGCACAATGCGGGTATCCGCGTAGATGAAATCCATGGCAACAAGTCGCAGAACTATCGGCTTAAGGCGTTGGATAGCTTTAGGTCAGGTAGAATACAAGTGCTGGTGGCTACTGACGTAGCCGCACGCGGTCTTGATATTTCCGCTGTAACCCATGTGATCAATTTTCAGCCACCAAAAGACATTGATAGCTACATTCACCGCATTGGGAGAACGGGTAGAGCCGGCATGACGGGAAAGGCTTATACTTTTGTGAACTGAGTCAACTAGAAAAAAAACAATAACCAATAAATAACAATTAAAATGCAAGAAGGAACAGTAAAATTTTTCAACAACACGAAAGGTTTTGGATTTATCAAGCCGACAAATTCAAATGAAGATGTGTTTGTACATCAGTCAGGTTTGATCGATGAGATCAGAGAAAATGACAAAGTGAAATTCGAAGTTGAGCGCGGCAAGAAAGGAATGAATGCCGTAAACGTTGAGGTGATCGGATAACGATAACCTTATAACTAACCAAAAGGCTGTCTCGAAAGGGATGGCCTTTTTTGTTTCCAAAACAAGCCTGATCGGTTTAACACGACATTGTCAGAATCCGATCCCCATTAATAAAAGAAAACCTCAGACTTTCGTCTGAGGTTTTTTGATTGTCG
>DAORAG010000455.1:0-2695 GCA_035344095.1 Cyclobacteriaceae bacterium
AGATTGACGTATAACGAGTCATCGGTCATCAATTTGCTCACCGTATTATCACCGCTGCTCAATTTAGATAATGTGCTGTTCAAGTTGCCAAGAGTTTCCTGCGCTTTGGCCAGGGTCATATTGAGTTCTATCTGCTTCAATGAATCTGAAAATGTTTTGAAATTCGAGATCACAGGTCGCAAATCTCTCAATGTTACAGAAAGATTATCTGACGTTTGCTTGAAGCTGGAGGACAGCTCATTCATTTTCTCATCTGTGGTGATCAAAGCCCGATTAACCAACCCAGGTGTATACTTCAATTTCATGAATAAGGTGTCTAACCGTGCTGAGTTGACAGCGAGATTGTCGAGCACTGTATTGAGTTTTCGCAAGGTAGTCTGAACATTATTGGCGACCGGCTCTGCGGTTTCAGTAAACACATCAAAAATCCCACGCGCGGCTTCTGCCAGAATTGTGTCTCCCGGCTCATGAGGCTTGCTCTTATCTCCAATATTTAATAGTATGGATTTACTTCCCAGAAAGTCGCTGTTGAGAATGGCTGTCGCGGAATCTCCAAGAATGATATCCGAATCAATATCCAATTCTACCAGAACCTTGTTTTCTTTTTCCTGAACAATCCTGATATAACTTACGCGACCCACAGCATAGCCATTGACCAGCACTGGATTAGAGACTGCCAGTTGATCAACATTATCATAAATCGCGTAATACTTATTTGTGGAAGATAAAAAATCGATTCCTTTCAGATAATTGAACCCAAAATAAAGCAAGACCAACGCGATGGTCATAAACAAACCTACTTTTACCTCTTTATTCACAATCGCTAGTTTACGGATTCAATTTGGATTTTGTACTCTTTGAAGGCACGGTATATCGCAGATGCTATGTAATCCTGCACTTTATCGTCACCCAGATCCCGCTCCTCCTTGGTATTGGAGAGAAAGCCCGTCTCAATTAGAATAGATGGCATCGATGTTTTATACAAAACAACAAATCCCGCCTGCTTTACACCGCGGCTTCTCCGGCCCGCCCGTGTTCCAAACTGATCTTCCACTTTGCTGGCCAACAACAAGCTTGACTCCTGATTGGCAGATTGACTCAAGCTGAAAAGGATATACGATTCGGGAGAGTCGGGATCAAAGCCCTCGTATTTTTCTTTATAGTTTTCTTCCAACAGAATAACTGAGTTTTCGCGCTTGGATACTTCAAAGTTCTCGTCAGTCTTATGTAATCCCATAACATAGGTTTCAGTTCCATAGATGGATTGCTTTCGAGCGTCTGGCGTAGTACTAGGTAGCGAGTTGGCGTGTATTGAAATAAAAACATCGGCATGGTTTCTATTGGCAATATTGGCTCTCTCGCCCAACTCAATGAACTTATCGGAATCTCTGGTGTAAATTACTTTTACGTCTTTGAGGTTTTCTTTGATAAAACCGCCCAGTTTAAGTGCTATTTTCAGTACGACATCCTTCTCTTTCGTCTTGCTGCCAAGGGTACCAGAGTCGTGGCCTCCATGCCCAGCGTCAATCACCACCACGTCCACTTTGAAATCGGTCCGGTCGGGAGAAGCAGATGAGATTAGCAAGGTTATTGCTAATAACATGGCTTTGTATCCGATATTCTTCACGGGCTTAATAATGTCTAAAGTATTTGCAATAACTTTACGCAAAGTTGTGAATTTTTCACTAAAAGCTAAACACCTGGAAATCAAACCAGAAGGCGTGAGGAAACTCTTTTTTTTTATTTCTTCCATATTTTTCTTTCAACTTTTTTCACTCTCAGCTTTCGCACAGGTGGAGAAACCCATTACAGGTCCCGGTGCACCATTACCCGTTGCCTTGGACTCCATACCGGTCGGCCTTACCCCATCCGACTCTACCATAAACAAAAATGATACCCTATCTGTAGTGAGGTCGCCTGCAGACTCCCTGCAAAAGCCTGCAAAGGGTGATATTGAAACCACCATCTTCTATTCCGCTACTGACTCAATCAATTCCAATCTTCAATCCAAGATTGTGAAGCTATACGGAAACGCTAAGATCAAATATGGAGAAATTGAACTGGAGGCAGATGAGATCATTATCGACTACGAACAGTCAACGATCACCGCCCACGGCCGACTCGATTCTCTTGGAAAGCGAGTGGGCTTCCCGATTTTCAAGAATGGAAGCGAAGTGTATGAGACGAAGGATATGGTCTACAACTTCAAAAATAAGAAGGCAAAAATATCGGAAGTTGTAACACAGCAAGGTGATGGGTTTATGCATGGAGATGTGGTGTACAAAAATGACAAGAATGAACTGTTTACCATAGGGAATGCATACACGACCTGCAACCTCGCACATCCACATTTTAGGATTATCTCACGCAAGGCCAAGGCTATCCCGAATGATAAAATTGTAACTGGCCCCTTTTATATGGAGCTTAATGACGTACCCACTCCATTCGGTTTTGCATTCGGCATGTTCCCGGCACAGCGAAAAAGTGCATCAGGTATAGTAGTGCCCTCCTATGGTGAAGAGGGAAGGCGAGGATTTTTCCTGAGAGGTGGCGGGTACTTTTTTGATATCAGCGACTACATCAAACTAGGCATCACTGGTGACCTGTATAGCAAGGGATCATCGGCTTTGTATGTAAATTCCACATATAACAAACGATATGCTTATTCTGGAAATTTTAATATCAGTATTACAAA
>DAORAG010000456.1:0-2693 GCA_035344095.1 Cyclobacteriaceae bacterium
CCCGACCTGATGAAAGACACATTCGTTACCATGATGTGATTCAGCTGAAGAAAGTGGTTAAGGCTGAATTTAATATTGAGGGTTATCCCGATGAGCGATACCTTAAACTGGTAAGTGAGGTGAGGCCAGATCAGGCAACGCTTGTTCCAGATCCACCGGATGTGCTCACTTCAAACGCAGGCTGGGACGCAGTAAAACATCACGAGTTTCTAAAGGACGTCATCGCAAGACTAAAAAAACATGCCGGCAGGGTTTCTCTATTTGTCGAAGCCTCTTCGGAAATGGTGCAAGCCGTCAAAAAAACCGGGGCAGACCGAATCGAACTGTACACAGAGCCCTATGCTTCCGCCTACCATTCCGACAGAGAAAATGCCATTGCTCCATTTATTCAGGCAGCAAAAACTGCGCAGCAAGTTGGATTAGGTGTAAATGCCGGCCACGACCTTGATCTCAATAACCTTGGCTATCTCAAAAAATCCATACCCTGGCTGGACGAAGTTTCAATTGGACATGCACTGATCTGCGATGCCCTGTACCTCGGATTGGAAAATACCATCCAACTCTACCTGAGAGAACTTCAGCAAGATTAGTATCTCCAGCTTTTCAGATCAGCTCCCTTAGGCGCGCTTTCGGAAATCCTCTGAAGTATTTTCGGTAGATACATCGTGTTGTATCTCAATCTGGAAATATAATTAGGATTTTCGTGATCGCCATTCCAGCAGTGTTCTGCCCGGTCTCCATAATCTACTTCACCTTTATAGAATGGTGTATCGGTCTTCTTCAGGAATTCCTCCATTTGATATACTGCGTTGTTGAGGTAATAATTGTCCATATCTCCACAGTAGATATGTATTTTCCCGACTAATTTCGGTCCGAGCGTTGGCCAATCGCGTTCAAGAATATACCTGAGGTCATAGTTTTCTTTCCAATATTCAGCTACAGCCTTGTCAATCTCTCCTGTTTCTTTATTGAATATCCGTTTTGGATATCCATCATCCCCTTGTGGAGAAAAAACCGCTTCCCAAATATCCCATTGCTGGCCTGATCGCGTTTTAGTGCCAAGCGCCAATTCATAGTGATTGGTTTCCTGCATCGTGTTTTGAATCTGGCCAAGGTAGTTGCGATGGGCGGGGCGCGGTAATGTCTTAAAGTCACTGTCGTAGAAGTAGGCGTTCTTGTCGTTATAGATATCAACAAGGCAAAACGAACGAAAATCAATCGGATCTGGACATGCTGCAAAACATCCATTGAATTCATCCGGGTAAAACATTTGCACTGCCAATGCTTCCCATCCGCCTGTTGATCCTCCATAGGTAAACCGAGCCCAGCCTTCACCAATTCCTCTGAAACGAGACTCAATCTCAGGCACCAACTCTTTCATAATTGCATCACCATAGGGACCCATACTGGCTGAGTTCACAGCATAAGAATCATCGTAGTAAGGCGTTGCGTGTTGAATTTCGATTACGAGAAATCTCGGAAAATTCTTGCTGATCCATTGCTGATAGAAATTGTACGCCTCTTGTTGCTGAATTTTGTTATAGCCATAAATGCCAAACCTGGCACTGTAATCGGTTGTGTCCATGTTTGGATCTGGTGGAGTGGTTCGGAATCCACCGAAGTCGCTGGGGAAGTGACCATGGTAAATCATTAATGGATACTTCGCATTGGGGTGTTCATCAAATCCTTCGGGGAGCAACACATGTGCTCCTAAAAACATAGGCTTGCCCCAAAACGCTGTGAGCAGCTTGCTTTGAATCTTAATGTGCTTGACATATTTAGTGTCTTCGGGCTCCGCGATGGGAGGTATCTGTTGATCCATCACAATGGCATGTGTTGTGTTTTTGCCTGGATCAATGTCTAACTGCACAGGCTTGCTATAAAAATTTCCGGGCTTACTGTGCCATTGTTGCCCTTCCCCCTTATCTGGTGGCACCTTGATCGTGTGACCCGTACTTAAGTTGAAAGTTTCATATCTGTTGATCAGGGCCTGCACATAATATTTTCCTGGAGGAATTTCCGCGAGGCTTCTTTTAGGAAATCCAAAAGCATTCTCGTCTATTATTATATCCTGGCCCGGCTGCATGCCTTCCACATCCACCCCAAATACCAGCTGGGTATTGAGGCCATCGTTGATCTGGAATCTCGGTTCCGCCTTATCATTATTCGAAAGCATCAGAAGAACACGCCCATCTTGCGCCTGACTTTCCAACTCAGGTGTAAAACGGACTGCAAACTGAACACTCTTTCGCTGTTCATTTTGACAAGACAGTGACATAATAGAGAGCAGGGTGGCAAATACCAGGCTGGATTTCATGGGAGTCAATTTTAACAGGAGTAAGATAATGCAAAGAGCAGCCTCTTAAAAGGAGATTCCGATCAAGTGCATAGGGCTGTAAAATAGCTCAAACAGCGACAATATCACGGAATTATAAAAAATTAAAGGTGCTGTAATCGCCCAACGTTATTATATTGCAAATCCGAAAAACAGGCGGCATGAATATTTTTTTGATAGAGGATGATGAGATCTACGCTGAATTCGTAAAAAAAGCTTTAAGCAAGAATTCTGACTATCAGGTCAACATCTATAATACTGCCGAGGAAGCTTTGAAAGCAGTTAATGGCAAATTGCCCGATGTGATGATCATCGATTACAAGCTGCCGGGGATGAGCGGCATTGAACTATACGAAAA
>DAORAG010000457.1:0-2673 GCA_035344095.1 Cyclobacteriaceae bacterium
AGTTCTTCACAGTAATCTCCGACCTCGTCATAGCCGCCAGACCAATGAAGCTTCCAATCTCAATCATGTCAGGAAGCAACCGATGATCGGTACCGCCTAATTTGTCAACTCCCTCTATGTTCAGCAGATTGGAACCAATACCTGAAATTTTCGCACCCATACGATTGAGCATCTGACAGAGCTGCTGGATGTAGGGTTCACAGGCTGCATTGTATATGGTAGTCTTGCCTTTGGCCAACACAGCTGCCATAATAATATTAGCGGTTCCGGTTACCGAGGCTTCATCCAACAGCATGTAACAACCTTTCAGCTGAGAGGCATCAATATGGTACAGGTTGTCGTCAGCATGATAATTAAATTTCGCGCCTAGGTTTTGAAAACCCAGAAAGTGGGTATCAAGTCTTCTCCTTCCGATTTTATCGCCACCGGGTTTTGGAATGTTTGCTTTTCCATACCTAGCGAGAATCGGTCCGAGCAACATAATGGAACCACGAAGCGCTGCTGCTTTTTGACGGTACTCAGTGGTTGTTAGGTAATCAACGTTTACCGAACTGGCTGTAAAACGATAGGTATCTTCTGATAGCTTCTCAACTTTTGAGCCCAGGTCTCCGAGAAGTTCAATCAGCTTGTTGACATCAAGAATGTTCGGGACGTTGGAGATAGTGACAGAATCCGTGGTAAGTAGTGTGGCACAAATTACCTGAAGGGCTTCGTTTTTTGCACCCTGGGGAATGATCTCACCCTTCAGCGATTTCCCACCCCGGATCTTAAATGAACTCATTGATCTCTTCTGCGATGACGTTTGCCCTGATGTCTGCGGTTGTCGTTGCGCGATCCTCCGCCTCCCTGGTTTTGATTTCTGTGCTTTTTCTTTTCGCGATAAAGTTTTTCGAAAAGATTGTCTTCGCGCACCTTGTCCAGATTAAGGGTCAGCTTACCATCCGACATCAGTTGAATGTCTTTCAGGATGACTGAATCATCAATGGTCTCTTTGTTCCAGTTGCCATGGAAGGTCTTCATGAGTTTACCAAGATAGATCACAGCTTCTTCCTGCTCTTTGGGATCTTCTTTTTGCAGCGCTTCGCTGATCAGCTTTTCAATGTTTTTGCCGTAATGCTTGAACCTCACCTTGCTTTGAGGATAAGTCATGCGTGCCGGCTTTTTAAAGACGACCTCTGGCTTCGGTACAGGGTAGGGGTTGTTTACATCCAGGTTAAACCCTGCGATGATATAAAGATCATCCCAAATGCGCTGCGGATTTTCGAAAGCCTCCTTTACGCTGGGCGCCAATTGTTTGATCAATTCGATAAGGGTGGTAGCCATCTCCGTACGTTTTTCTTTGTCCGGAAGGGTACGAATGTAGTTAACCAACTTCTGCACATTTCGGCCGTACTCTTTCAGGATAATGGCCTCTCTTTGTGTATTATATTCTGCAATCATGAATTATGGTTTCTAAAGGATAACGCCCAATGCAAGGGGCAAAAAGTACAATTTAATGGGAATCAATGGTGTTGTAAACTATTTTCTTGATGGCATCTATTTGCACTTGGCCATCAGTTCTCATGAATTCTGAGTTTAGCAAAACTAAGTAATAATGTCTTTTCACCAAAATCGTTGAAATTGATTTTGGCCTTCCTGTTGGCGCCCGATTCATCCATGGCGGTCACCACACCAAAGCCAAACTTTGGATGCTCCACCTTCATGCCTTCCTTTAGTCCGGAAGTGTCACTTGGAGTGAAATCAGCGGGTGGTTTATAGCCGGACTGCTTCACAGCGGGTTGGGTCTTTACCGTTTTCCGCATCCCGCTGATAAAGCTTTTGGCAAAATTGGGATTAGGTAACGATTCTATCGCCCCGATTCTTGCACTTACCTTAATGTAGCGTGCGTCAATGTCGTCCAAAAAGCGACTGGGTTCACAGTTCTTCAACCGACCAAAGCGGTAGCGTGTTAGGGCGTAAGACAGAAACAGCTTCTTTTGCGACCTTGTGATAGCCACATAGAACAAGCGCCTTTCTTCCTCCAACTCAGAACGACTCGACAGCATCAATTGCGAGGGAAACAGGTCTTCCTCCATACCCACGATATACACGTACTTAAACTCCAACCCCTTCGCCATGTGTATGGTCATCAGGGTCACCTTTTCAGGATCGTGATCCTTGTCTTCGTCCTGCCCCGTTACCAATGAAACCTCCTCCAGAAAAGCACTGAGGCTCTTGTCTTCCTTTTCAGGATCATCTACAAATTCCTTGATGGCATTCAGAAGTTCCTGAACGTTCTCATAGCGGTTCAGTCCCTCGACAGTCTTGTCTTCATACAGATCACGCAAGAGACCGGACGATTTGGCGATCTCAGCCGCTGCTTCATAAGCATCTTTTGTCTCCAGCTCAATGGCAAATCGCTTGATGAGATTGACAAAATTTTCAATTGGATTGGCCGATCGTCCCCCAATAAAACTTGAAGCATTTTGAAGTACCTCCCAGATGGAGATGCCATGATCGTTGGCCGCCACAATTATCTTATCAACTGTGGAATCACCAATACCCCGCTTGGGCAAATTGATAATGCGTCTGAATGCCGCTTCATCCTGTTGATTAATGGCATATCGCAAATAAGCCAGCAAGTCTTTGATTTCTTTTCGCTGATAGAAAGAAAGACCGCCAATGATTTTGTAT
>DAORAG010000458.1:0-2671 GCA_035344095.1 Cyclobacteriaceae bacterium
GTCATTCCTAACAGCAGCGGAATTCCAATGAGGATCGCAATGGTCTGGAAAACATCCCAGGCATCAAGGCGCACTTCAGTGAGTAGGGCAGCAGTTGGCGGATACAGATTTGCCCAGATTTGGAGGTTGAGTGGAGTTGTAACAATTGCCAACATGGTGCCGATAGATGTCAAACTGACTGAGAGTGCCGTGTTGCCTCGTGCAAGGTGTGTCATGAAGTTTGAAATATTTCCTCCCGGGCAAGCGGCCACCAGGATCATCCCCAGGGCGATGCTAGGCGCTGGCTTGATCAACCATACCAAACAGAAGGTTAAAAAAGGGAGGAGTAAGAATTGAGAAATGATCCCAACGATAGCTGCTCGCGGGGCAGCAAATACTTTTCTAAAATCATCCCACTT
The DNA here is from genome assembly GCA_035344095.1 of Cyclobacteriaceae bacterium. GTDB lineage: Bacteria > Bacteroidota > Bacteroidia > Cytophagales > Cyclobacteriaceae > ELB16-189. The sequence continues at coordinate 399 of DAORAG010000458.1, forward strand.
GATATCGAGCGCAATGCCGAACATGATTACCGCGAGGCAGATATTCAGCACTTGCAGTGATGATTCACTGAAGTTTAAGCGAACAGCATCTATAGACAAAGGCGTGGGTCTGTTTAGATCTCGGAAAGTGTAGGTTTATTATCAGCGAGGTGGAGAATTTTTTCCAGTTCAAGCATCAGCTCACTTTCCATATTAATGTCTCCCAAATGGCGGGCCGCAGATAACTTTCCTTTGAGACTAAGAACGCGATTCGGGGCTCTTTTTAGACTGTAGTCAAATTGTGCCAACGCTTCTTGTGGCCGCTCGTTCTTCAGCAGCCACTCGCCATACATTTCAAAGGAAGGCTTAACTACCGGAGGTGGCCCGTAGGAATAGCTGATGTTGGATTCAAGTTCTACTGCTTTCTTTAGCCAAGATTCAGCCTCATCTTTTTTTCCGTTCATATCGGCCAGCACGCTTCTCAACTCCATCTCCATAATGTTGGCCTGGTCTACATCCAGTTGATTGGCTTTCTGAGATTCCCAACCCACTCCGCTGCACATGGCGATCCCCTTATTTTCCAGTTGAATAGATACTTTTTGTCGCTCTTGTTCAAGTTTATTTATATGTTCCTCCAGTTTTGACTTGTCATTTTGCGAGAACGATTTCATTCCGTCTAAGAATGAATTGATACCTACCACGCTGATGTTAAGTCCTTTCTGGTCGATAACGATATTTGAAATTTCACCATCCCAATCTCCGGTTTCTGCTAAGTATGCACCTTTGATTAGACTCATGTGAACGCGTGCCCGTGCCGAAGGAAGCTCTTCTGTGTATTGCTTCATTTCATTCACAATTTGTTTTGCATTCTCAAGTCTTCCCTGCTGCAGGTATCCATACAGCAGCCATTGAAATGCATGATAGCCTCTCGCATCGTTGTCGAGTTTCTTGCGTTGCATTCTGTCAACACTTGCCTGATAAGAAAGCTCATTGGATCGCACTACATCATCCCACATTCCGGTAGCAACATAAATGTGTGAAGGCATATGCAATGCATGCCCAGCAGCAGATGCCACTTCCATATAACGATTGGCCGCTTCTACTGCATTGCTTGCGTGATCAGGATCATCATAGGAATGAATGAGATAATGTAATGCGCCAGGATGATTGGGATTCTCAGCAAGAATACCCTTCGCAATCACTGCGCCTTTCTCATACACCTCCTGATTTCTTCCCACAGGCACTGATCCTAATAAGGACAATGCATAGAATGCTGCGGCTTCCTGGCTTTTGGGATAGGTATTGTACATGCCTTCCATAAATTCAGCGTAGGCGACATCACGTTCATATTTTGAGCCCTCTCCATAAAGGATATTCACCGCCTTCATAAAATCCTTTTCAATCGGAGTTCCTGATTTTTCAACTCGTTCGTCTTTGCTTGCGCTAAATTTATTGAGTGCAGCAATACCTTTGTCGTAATCTTGTTCTGCCCACAGGGGATGGTTGTAGGTCATTGCCTCTCCCCAATAAGCCATTGCCATGGTTGGATCTGTTTCCTGTGCGCTCAGGAATGCAATAGCAGCATCATCAAATTCAAAACTGTGAAGGAGCAGTAAGCCTTCCTCAAAATGTTTAACTGCTTCCTTGCTGCCCGTAGGTTCAAAATAAACGGTTCCTAGTTTTTCATCTGTTTTGGTTGGGGAACAGGCCGCTGCAAGAACTGACAGAAAGAGAATGACTCTGGCAATGGTATTTGACGAAGTACACATGGTGATTTTGTTTTAGCAGATACTAAAGATACTAAAAACAAAATCACCAGTTGATGTCGACCTCTACTCGCTTCTAAGCGTTTGTGTTGGATTGGAGCGTGCTGCCGCCAGAGACTGATAACCTACCGTGAGGAACGCGATAATCGTCAGCAGAAAGAGGGCTATTAAAAATACGACAGGGTTGATGTCAATGCGATATGCAAATTCATCAAGCCAGCCGTTAAATAGATAGTAAGAAATGGGACTGGCTAACACAGCGGCAACAAAAACCAATACAAGAAACTCCCGGTACAGCAGCAGAACTAAGCCGGGCTCGGTTGCCCCCAGTACTTTACGTATTCCAATCTCTTTCAACCTCCTTTGGGCGCTGAACGAGGCCAGCGCGAACAAGCCAAGACAGGCAACAAAAATCGCCAGTCCGCAGAAGTAAGTGAAAATGCTGGCAAGCCTTTCCTCAGCTTCATAGGTCTGGTTGAGTGCCTCATCCAGAAAATAGAACGTGAAGGGACTATTTTGAATGATCTC
>DAORAG010000459.1:0-2660 GCA_035344095.1 Cyclobacteriaceae bacterium
ACAGTGGTGACGCTAGACCCCGCATTGGATCTTAATGTAAAGGCGAGCTACTTGTTGTCAAGGCAAGCTTCAGTGTTCTTACGATTTGACAATGTGTTGGCAACTGATTATCCGATTTTTTTAAACTACCCAGTTAGGGGATTTCAGGTGATGGCCGGAATAGGCTGGAGTTTTTAGCGAAAAATGAATGTTCTGAAAAATAAGTTATTTTTGTTATTAAACTGATACAAACCTCTAACCACCTATGGCAAAAAGAAAAAACCCAGAAGATCAGCCAGATGAGAATCAGGACAATGGCAATGATTCAGAAGATAGCTTCGGCTTACCTGACATTGAATACAAACCATTGGATGAGGCTAATGATGAGGTGAAGAATGAAGCAGGGGATGAGAGCACATCTGAGACGCCCGTAACTGAACCTGCAAAATCGGAGGAACGCTACGTCTACACACCTCCGGTTGAAGAAAAGTCAAAAGCTCCATTGATTATAGGAATCGTAATCGTAGCAGTGATCATTATTGCAGGATTCCTGATTTATAACTATGTGTACAAGCCGGCACAAGAGAAGGCTCGTAAAGAAGAGCTTGCCAGGAAGAAAGAAGCCGATGCCAAAGCAGCACGTGAGAAGGAGGAAAGACTTGCAAAAGAACAACAGGCTGCAAGGCAAAAAGCGATTGCTGATTCACTCGCAGCAGCCAATGCCAAGCCAGCGGAAGGATCAATCGAAACACTAAGTGAGCGTACCAGACGTTATTATGTTGTAATATCCAGTGCCATTGACGATGATCTTGTAATGGACTATGCTCGTAAGCTATCCAAGCAAGGCGTTGGTACTAAAATAATTCCGCCTTTTGGAAAGACGAAGTTTTACAGGCTGGCAATTGCTGACCATGACACCTATGCCAAAGCTCAATCCAATGCCGATGAAGTCAAGGGCACTTATGGTAATGAGGTTTGGGTAGTGAGGTACTGAGTAAGTCAGGTCTGGATTTTTTGTGACTAAACTATTTTTTGAACTATGATGCTATTGCAAGTCATTACAGACACCAGTCAGGAAGTAACTACCGATCAGGCTATTTCCGTATGGGAATTGGCCAAAGAGGGTGGATTCATGATGATCCCCATCGTGCTTTGTTCTTTTATTGCTATCTACATTTTTGTGGAAAGAGTGCTTACGATCAACAAGGCCAATAAGAGTCCCGACTCCTTTATCAGCAAGATAAAAGAGTTGGTGCTGAAGGGAGATGTGAGTGGTGCTAAGCTATTGTGTACGCAATTTGACAGTCCTATTGCCCGGATGATTGAAAAAGGCGTGACCAGGATAGGCAGTCCATTGAAGAACATCGAAGCATCAATTGAAAACGTAGCGAAGATCGAGTTGTTCAAGCTGGAGAAGAACCTTTCCATACTTGCAACCATTTCTGGTGCAGCGCCTATGATGGGATTTCTTGGAACGGTGATTGGTATGGTACAGGCGTTTATTTCCATCGCGCAGGAGGAGGGTTCTGTAAGTCCGAAACTTTTATCATCCGGAATTTATACAGCTATGGTTACCACCGTGGCGGGATTGATTGTCGGTATCATTGCTTATTTAGGTTACAACTACCTTGTTACCCGTGTATCAAAAGTGGTCCATAAGATGGAGTATTCTTCTGTGGAATTCATTGACTTGTTACAAGAACCGAGATAATGAAACTTCAGTCAAGAAATAAAGTAGAGGCGGCCTTCAGCATGGCATCCATGACTGACATGGTTTTTTTGCTGCTTATATTCTTTATGCTAACGTCCTCTTTCGTTACACCTTCAGGACTTCCGGTCAACTTGCCATCCAGCAAAGCAAGCACTATCGAGGTGCAGAAAGTGTCGGTAACGGTAACCAAAGACCTTCAGTATTACGTTAATGACAAAAGGGTAACCCGTGGTACACTTGAAGGCATGCTTAAATCCAACTTAGCTGGGCCTAATGGAGTAGTTGTGCTTCATATTGATAAGAGTGTCCCAACAGAAGAATTGGTTTATGTGGCAGGTATTGCCACTTCACTGGAAGCGAAAGTCTCCATTGCAACGAAACCGAAGTAGGATGAGCGAGCAGGAAGAAAAGAAAAATAAGAGAATAGGTTTGATCACCTCGATTGGGGTGCATGCCGCTCTCGTTATTGCTTTTCTATTAATGATAGCCTGGAGAGCGCCTAATCCTCCGTTTCCTGAATATGGTATTGAATTAAACTTTGGTCTGGATAATCAGGGCTATGGTGAAGTGCAGCCAGAAACATCGCCCAGTGAATCTGAGCCCACAGAAGCCGAAGAACAGCAAGAGGAACAGACCGAGGAAGTCGAAGAAACCCCAACCGAAAGTAAACCGCAAGAGACCACTGCAGCTACTGAGCAACCAGTGTCAAAAACAGAGAGCCCCGTAGCGGTCGAAGAAAAGAAGGTAGAGACAAAGCCGGTTCCAAAGGTGGAAGAGAAGCCGAAAGAGGCTAAACCTGCGGAGCAGAAGAAAGAAGAAAAACTGCTCGCGGCCTATCCTTCAGATACAAAAAAGGATGACAGTAAAGCCAATGCTAATCATGGAGATGACCCTAACACTGTAGGTGACAAGGGTAATGAACAGGGCAGCCTTGATGCGAAAGCATTGTATGGTAAACAAGGTGGAGGAG
>DAORAG010000460.1:0-2648 GCA_035344095.1 Cyclobacteriaceae bacterium
TGAGTGCTTCTCCTAATAATGCAGCTGACGCGCCGATTGGGCTTCGCATTGCTGCCACAATAACATCTGTATCCAGAACAAGCTTAATCATGATATTGCATATGATATCAACTAATTTTCAATATTACAATTTAATCATATTTTTATCCCAGATATTCCATTAGAAGCGATTAAGGAGTGAATACTGGGCTGAATTTAACAGGAAGATCAAATGTTTTGTAATTATCCCAAAGGCCATTGATCCATTCACGATTCAGAATGGTAAGTCCGTTCCAGTGGGTCCAAACTGCATATCCAATATTTTATATTATGAATCCTCAAAAAACAGAACCCCTGATTTTCAAAGAGATCCGGGCAGAGACTTTAGCCAGCGATGGGATCAAGAACCGGTTTAACAAGATCGCCAAAGATCACGGTATTGAGCAAAGGCGCACCTATGTCAAGGAAATCAAACAACTGCGTTTAGCCTGCCGGCATTTACGCCATCCAAAGAAAAAGGTCCAAGCCAGACGAGCGCTGATGCGACTCAGAACCATTGCGCGTACTCATTCGAGAGCTGAGAAGAAAGCTGCCACAACATTATCTCTTCGAGTATCATCCGAAGGACTTTCTACTGTAGATGGTTCAGTTCAAAATGCAATTGGCATTAGAGTTGTGCTATATCTCGCAGAAGACATAGAAATTGTTGTAGACCTTTCTTACATTAAATTTCAAGTTTGATGCCGACCCTTCAACTATTGATAAACCTACCACCAATCCTCTAGAGCGTAAAACATCCGTGTGATGTGGTCAGTGTAAGCTCTGACTGCAAAATTAATTACTGTCGTAACCAAGTTTACAATAAAGTTTTGATGCCTTGATGTCGTTAAGTGTTGCGAGAATTAATATGTAGGATAAGAGAATTTTGAGAAAGCTATTCCTTGTTGAAGCGAAAGTTAGAGTCTTATTGTCACTCGCGGCCGCATTTTTCCTCGTGACAGTCATTGCTATTCCTTATGAAGAATATAAGCTGAACGACCAAATAAAGTCGCTAGAAGACAAACGAAGTATGGAAGACTCGGTTGAGAGTGCGATACAAAATTTTAGAATCGAAAGAATAAAGGAGCTTGAAAGCAGTCGAAGGGCGGGAAACGAGACACTTGCGCTGGAGCTAAAGACTTTGAATGACACGATAAAGGAGTTTGAAAACAGGCGAGGGGCGGTAGACAAGACGCGAAGGGCGGAAGACGAGATGCTTGCGCGGCTGCAGCTAGCAACTTGGAACGACGGGATAAAGGAAGACCTACCTAAAATTGTAGCAATTATCATCGCCACGGCAGTTGGTTTATTCATTTTGCTCACTACGTGTCGGATGTTTTTGACTGAGACACACGTCGGGTGGCGTCGGATTTCGCTGATTGTTGGTGCGCTTGGGTCGGTGCTCACACTCATCATCACCCTTCTCCAGGTAGATAGATTAGACGATGAGAGTCTGCTGCTAGGTGTTGCCTTCACCTTGCCTGCATTCCTGCTCTCCGTCCTTTTGGTTCTGGGTGGAAGGCGCATTTATGGTTGGATTTATGTAGGATTTCACCAAGAGCGACAGGCCACAGAATTTGTGCAAAGTACAGCAGCGGTAGTGTCGCCCTCGATTATTGGTTCCTCTGTTCCAACAGAGCTGACAGTTACACAAACTCCGGACCAAGGTCTGAATGCCTACCCCGAAGAAAAGAAGATGTCCCGCAACTACCTAGTGCGTCATTGGCGCGGTGAGCTTTCTCTTCCGGTTTCATATTGGATCAATGGTGGTGTTTTAGTGGGCATCGTTTCGATGGCTCTCTACGCCGCTGTTAACGAAATGGGGAATGGTAGCTACTCCCTAAGAGCAATATCGTTCGCAAGCATTGGCATCCTGCTCTTTTCGGTCACGGCATGGCTTTGGTCGATCGTGGGTATCTGGCGTTCAGCCGATCACCATGTTGCGCGTGGAGGGACGTATGGTTGGGCAAGTGCGGCCCGAGTAATGGTTGTGCTCGGTTTCATCGCGTTGACAGGGAATCTCTCCACTACTATTCTCCCGCAAGTCAAAGAACTCGCCCTTATCGCCATTGGTAACGATCCCCTCGGAGAAATTGTCATCAAAGTGTCGGCGAATGGCCAGTCGGTGATCGCCATCGGTACGTTACGCGAGGGGTCTGCAGCTAAAGTCCAGAAGATTCTCGACGCCGCCCCGGGTGCAACAACGCTGGTACTCAACTCGAATGGTGGGCGGTTGTTTGAAGCTCAGCAACTTGCGCGTGCTGTTCGGAACCGGAATCTCGATACCTATGTCGAGCATCAGTGTGTCAGTGCCTGCACGTATATCTTTCTAGCGGGCAGGGATCGCGTAGCGACACCCAATGCAAAGATTGGCTTTCACCAGCCCAGTTTCCCAGGGCTTGATGCCGACACCCAAAGATTTATGATGCAGGACATGATAAATGTTTACCGTGCTACTGGGTTGCCAGATGAGTTCATACAACGCATCGGCAGGACCTCACCGGAGGATATGTGGTATCCAACTCGCGAGGAATTGATTGACTCCAACGTCATTACCCGTATTTCACACCGCCGGACATTTCTTCAAGATCAATGAAGTGTATAAAAAAATTAATCTAATGAAAAATGTC
>DAORAG010000461.1:0-2644 GCA_035344095.1 Cyclobacteriaceae bacterium
TTCGACAGAACTCCCTCTTGAAACCTTACACCGGACATTATTCCCCGTAGGAGGTAGGTGGTCCCCGTTTCTTGGACAGGTTTGTGGCAAAGGTAAGCTACAATTGATTTGAATGATGTTATGCCGCTTGCTGCACCTCTTCAGGGTCAGGCCTCTGCAGATGAGACAAATGATACACCTCATTCGGGGTTTGTCCATCGAACGTCGAATGAGGGCGTGTTTGGTTGTAATGGCTCAACCAGGCGCTCATGTGCGTACGAGCCTGAGAGCCGTTCTCAAAGGCATACAGGTAGACACATTCATATTTCAGACTTCGCCACAGTCGTTCAATGAATACATTGTCCATCCACCGACCTTTTCCATCCATGCAGATGTTGGTTCTGTGGTCTTTCAGTACAGAGGTGAACTCACGCGACGTAAATTGCGATCCTTGATCGGTGTTGAAGATGTCTGGCACGCCATACCGAGCCAGCGCCTCCTCCAATGCCTCAATGCAGAACGGCGTCTCCATCGTATTGGACAAGTACCATGACAGGACTTTCCGGCTCTGCCAATCCATGATCGCCACCAGAGAGAGAAACCCTCGTTTGATCGGGATGTAGGTGATATCGGAGTACCACACCTGATTTGCGCGCCTGACAGCCAGATTTCGTAACAGATAGGGGTAGATCCGATGGTGCGGGTGTGGCTGGCTCGTGCGTGGCTCCTGATAAATCGCGTGCAAGCCCATTAACGCCACCATCAGCCGCCGAACCCGGTGACGACCCACGTGGTGCCCCTGTCGGCGCAACCAGCGCGCCATCTGGCGGCTGCCGTACTAGGGTGTGAGCAGATTTTGCTCGTCAATCAACCGCAGCAGCTTGAGGTTCAGTGAGGATTCACCCGTTGGTTCATAATACCAGTTGGAACGGCTGAGGGAGAGTAACTGACACTGTTTCTTGATGCTCAGCTGGTTATGAGCGGACTCTACCATTTCTTGGCGCCTCCTAACCCCAATCGGTTGGAGGCATCGACGAAAAAATCCCGTTCCACACTCAGTCGGCCAATTGTGGCGTGCAGCTCATGAATGTGGGCCTCTTGATTAGTGTGGTTCTTCTCGAGCTTGCCGGAAACCCCCGCCTCCATCGCAGTGAGGGCTTCATGTTTCCAGCGGTGAGTAACGGTGGCATGCACGCCAAATTTTAACGCCAGCTCCGATAGCGGCGCGTTCTCCCGGAGCGCAGCTAGGGCTACTTTGGCTCTAAAACTAGCAGGATTATTCGTGCGGCTTCGACTCATAATCTATGACTCTCCTTTGGTCACAAATTGTAGCGTACCACCCTGTCCGAATTCCTAGGACCACCTCTGAGAATCCTGGAGAATTTTCCTTCAAGTGTAGGTCATACCATTCATTTCTTGAAGAGAAGCCATTGGACAAATATTCTCTAGGAATAGACATTTTGTCCACTAGTTCAACGATGTAGGATTAGTCTTGGGGTGCCTTTTCATTTTGGAATAAATATTGCGATGACCTGATCCGAGCATGTGAGTAGATTTCATTCATTGGCCGGTTTTGTCGACGCACAAGAAGTAGCAAAGTAATCGGTTCTCTATTCCTTTAAAAAGGCATTGTAATGCGATTTTTGCGCTATCGGTGGGTAATTGAACTTTATCTCGTTTGTGTGTTTTTCACGAGTGGTCATAGTAAGCGAAGTCTTAATACATAGTCTAAGCAAAATTATTTGGACAGGGGCTTAAAAGCTTTAAAATCCATTAGCTCGAAAGGTTCTTGTTTTATTGGGAGAACGATGATGTTGGAATTTTTATTATCATGTTGAAAATATTACCTAATTCAGATCGTCCATTTCTCCTTATGCTCCAAAATTTTATACCGCTTCATTTTTATTCTACTCACACTTCATTCTCCTTTTCATTCCTCATAATTGCAAATATCTTCAATTTCCCATAGGTAGAGATTTGAAAGGTGAAGATCAGGGTTGTTCGTTGATAACAATCCAGGGGGTTGTCTATCGATCCTTGAAAAAAACATGGGCACAGAAATATCCAAGTCTTCCCACTTCAATTCGAAAAGGCAAGTGAATGGAAAGAAGGTAGAAACGCACAGCAGGGAAGATACTCGGGGGAACTACCAAATGAAAAGATTAATCCCACATGACGCATAAGTCGTCCAAGCAGAAAAGTTCGGAACCAAAACCGGCTTTAGTAGACTTACACGTAAACCCAATCCTACTTAAGAGAACTCAACATTCCACCATTTATTTGACCACCGCAAGTTTTATGAAAAACCGTGCTTAACAAAAATCGGAGCTGAATAATGCAATCACAAAGAACCAGAGTCTTGGTTAAAGAAAGTCTAACTCCCAATCATTTTCAGAACATAATGCCTCATCGAGGGCACTTCCTTCAAAGGTTTCTTAGAATTGCGGCACAGGCTTTCCCAAAATCCATTATGAACATATTTTCTGGCAAATTTCTCCAAAGATGGTCATTTTCCATTTTCTTGTTAGCATTGGCAACTTTAGTACCATGCTCTCCTGTTTTTTCAGCATCACTCAGTATTTCAAACCTGACCGTGGCCAGTGGACAAAAGTATGTGGTGGCCACCTCCGGCCTCCAGGCGGGGGGGACGGTGTATCGCGACCGC
>DAORAG010000462.1:0-2644 GCA_035344095.1 Cyclobacteriaceae bacterium
ATCCTCATTTCAGTCGCCTGAATGGTTAGAAGCAGATCGCTACTGCCCTTGTATAGTGTACTTTTGCCCGGCTCTGTATCATATATCGCTTTGTAGAGTCGTGGGTTAATATCGATCAGCTCTTCCAGATTGGTAATGGTTGTGACCCCCATAAATTTTTTTGCATTGGCGTTAATGAGTTGCACTTCGCCTTCCGCGTCAAAGGAGAGAATACCCGTTCTCACTTGTTGTACCACGGTGTTCAGATATTGCCAATGTTCCTCCTTTTCAGAACGTGCTTTTCTAAACGCCTCAAGTACTTCATTGAACGCTTCATTTAGTTCCTTGAAATTTTTTCCCAGTTGGTTGTCGCTTGTAAATCCGGAAATGAAATCTGAATATTTTATCGACTCAAGGAAGCGGGTGAGCTTTCGGTTGGTTTGGGAAGTGAATCGATAGAGCTCAACAAACTGAATTGCCAGCACCACAAAGGTCAGCAGTGCAGCGAAGATCATGTTCGGCCTTGAAAGCATAAAAACAATCAAGGCCATTACAAGGCCAATCAGGGTTATCCGGAATGCGACCCGGAACCTGAAGTCATTAAAGGCCATATTTCTCCAGTCTGCGATAGAGCGAAGATCGGGTGAGGCCCAATTCGCCCGCGGCTTGTGTTATGTTGCCGTTATATTTTTTCAACACTTTGCGAATCAAAATCTTTTCCACCTCCTCAAGGTTAAATTGCTCAAGGTTGAGTTGTTGGTCGGTTTCCTTAGTATTGGAAACATTAAAGTTAAAATCTTCTGGCTGAAGAACCGATGAATTGCTAAGAATCACGGCTCTTTCCAGCGCGTGCTGTAATTCCCGTATGTTGCCGGGCCAATTGTGCTTGTTTAGCCTCGTCATAGCGGCATCGCTCAGTTTGTTCAGGCTTTTGCCATACTTTGAGGCATAATGCTTTAGGAAATGATTGGCCAACAACGGAATATCTTCGAAGCGATCGCGGAGAGGCGGTATCTCAACTTCTATCGTGTTGATTCTGTAAAGTAGATCCTGGCGGAATCGATTCTCTTTTACCATTTCATACAATGGCATATTCGTGGCGCAAATCAATCTGATATCTACTGGTGTTTCCTTGTTTGATCCTACCCGGCTTACCCTGCGGTTTTGCAGTACGGTTAACAATTTGGCTTGCAATGGCATGGACAGGTTTCCAATTTCATCCAGAAAGAGTGTGCCTCTGTTGGCCAGTTCAAATCGTCCGGCACGATCTTCTTTTGCGTCTGTAAATGCACCCTTCTTGTGACCGAAGAGTTCGCTTTCGAAAAGTGTTTCCGTAATTGATCCAAGGTCTACCGACACAAATGATTCGTGCTTTCGTGATGAATTTCTGTGAATCGCACGGGCGATCAATTCTTTACCTGTACCATTTTCTCCAAGGATCAGCACATTGGCATCGGTATGTGCTACGCGTTCTATGGTTTGAAAAATCCGCTGCATCGCCTGGCTCTGCCCGATGATGTCACTGAATTTCTCATTGAGCGCCTTATTAATCTCTTTGTTTTTTATTCTCAGACTTTCGATTTCGTTTCTTGACTCGCGCAGCCGGAGCGAAGAATAAAGCGTTGCCAGCAATTTTTCATTCTCCCATGGCTTTAATACAAAGTCGGTAGCTCCTGCCTTAATTGCGCGAACAGCCATCTGTACATCGCCATACGCGGTGATCAGCACAACCACCGAGGAGGGATCTATTTCAAGTATTTTTTCCAGCCAGTAGTATCCTTCACTGCCGCTACTTACATCCTTTGTAAAATTCATGTCAAGCATGATGACATCGTAGCTTTCGTTACCCATCAGGTTGGGTATGGCTTCAGGATTCTTTTCGATATCAACCTGGGCGAAGTGACGTTTGAGGTACATTTTTGCCGCCTTGAGCAGATCTTCGTTGTCGTCAACGATGAGTAGTTTTCCGGTTTTTGCTTCTGTCATAACTTCTGAGTCAATCAAATCGGAGTGGGCTGTTCTCATAGGTTTTGCTTCCCAGTACCGAATATTCCTGTCCGGCAATGGGCAATATTGATACCGAATTGTGAAATCGCACGAAAAGCCAATTACACCGCATAAAGGTAGATAAAATCCGTCCGCAATCGAACAGATACGTTCACATGTGAACGTGAAATCCGCGGAATTTGGCCAATAGATCGGGCTTTAGGCTTGTTTTGGGCCTTGGCACGTTTGTTGGCAAATGGCTACCTGAACTCTAAAAATTTCGCCCTTTTCATGGACAAACAATTAAAGAAGAAGAAGTGGACAGTGAAGAAGATAGCCACCTATGGTGGTATCGCGTTGTTGGTTTTTTTTATTTCCTACCAGTTCCTGTTTGCCGACAGGCGCTCTAAGTTGAAAGTTGAAAAAGAGAAGATCACTATCTCTACAGTTCAAAGGGGTGTGTTTCAGGAGTTTATTCCTCAAACAGGAACCGTTGAACCTGCACGCACAGTGTATCTGGATGCGATTGAAGGAGGAAATATTAAGCGAATCGTCAAAGAAAGTGGGGCCATGGTAAAGAAGGGAGAACTCATTATCGAGCTCACCAACCTGAACCGCGAGATCGCTGTATTGCAGCAGGAAGCATCTCAAGTAGAAAGTATCAACCGGTCACGAGACA
>DAORAG010000463.1:0-2634 GCA_035344095.1 Cyclobacteriaceae bacterium
TAAACCTTAAACCATGAAAAAACAATTTGCTATTCTCGCTCTATTTGGGGTCTTGACTTTTGGCTCCTACTCTGTTGCCCTTGCGCAGGATGGAGACTCTACTCAGACTGAGAGCGTGCAGGAAGAAGCGGCTGTAGCTTCTGAACAGGAAGCTCCAATGACTGAAGACATGTCTGCTGAAGTAGCGACTGACGATGCCGGCTTCCACCAAAGAATTAAAGAGAAATTTATTGAGGGTGGTGCCAGCTTTATGTGGCCAATTCTCATCTGTCTCATATTCGGTTTGGCTGTATCCATCGAAAGGATCATTACATTGAACCTTGCTACAACCAACACCAAAAAACTTTTGAGCCAAATTGAAGATGCACTCGCTAAGGGAGGCATCGAGGCGGCAAAAGATGTTACTAAAAATACCAAAGGTCCTGTTGCATCCATCTTCACTCAAGGTCTTATGAGATCTTCTGAAGGAATGGAAATGGTAGAGAAGTCTATCGTGTCTTATGGAGGTGTAGAAATGGGCCGTCTGGAAAAAGGACTTATCTGGATCTCACTTTTCATTTCACTCGGACCGATGCTCGGGTTCTTTGGAACGGTTATCGGGATGGTGGGTGCCTTCGATGCGATCGAGGCAGCTGGTGATATCTCTCCTCAGGTTGTGGCTGGTGGTATGAAGACTGCCTTGTTGACAACAGTAGGAGGTTTGATTGTGGGTATGGTGCTCCAAGTGTTCTACAACTACCTCGTTTCTAAAATCGACAACCTGGTGAACGACATGGAAGATGCCTCAATCTCTCTGGTTGATATTCTGGTTAAACACAAAATCGTAAAATAACATGGAAGACTTTGGATTGTATGCAAGCTACGTGCTTCTGCTGGTAGCAGTAGGAGCGGCAGTAGTACTTCCTCTGGTCTCCGCGTTAAAGTCACCCAAAGACTTAATGAAATCCTTAATGGGTGTGGGTGGTTTGTTGGTGATATTTTTGATCTCGTACGCCCTTTCGGGTTCCGAGGTCACCGCCAAATATGTCGCTCAAGGAGTCGGAGAAGGAAGTTCGAAATTAATTGGTGCTGGACTCACGATGTTTTATATCGTGTTTATCATCGCCCTACTGGGAATTGTATATTCAGAGATAAATAAAGCTTTGAAATAAAATGGCATCAAGAAGCACTCCTGAAATACCCAATGCGTCAATGGCCGACATCGCTTTCTTGTTGCTGACTTTTTTCTTGGTAACAACAACGATGCCCAACGACAAGGGGTTGAGTATGCAGCTTCCACCGCCACCTGAGGCCCAGCCGCCAGAAGATGTTAAAATTCAAGAAAGAAACCTGTTTAAAATTCAGGTTAACTCTTCGGATGCATTGCTTGTGGAGGGAGAGCCAATGGCAGATGTGGATGGACTTAAGGATATGATCAAGAAATTTATTCTCAACAATGGACAAGATCCAAACAGTTCGGATAGTCCTGAGAAAGCGATCGTATCTTTTAAGACCGACCGTGGAACTACACACAAGAGATTTGTAGAAATTTTGGATATTATTCAGGCCTCTTATTATGACATCTATGCCGATCAAGCTGGTGTCACCAATGAAGAGTTCCGCAAAATTGCTTCAGATCTGAACAACCCTGAGAATAAGCGAATCTATGACAAAGGCCGTGAAGGTATCCCGATGGGTATCTCCATCGCTGAGCCAACAAAGATTGGAAACTGATAAATTTGAGCTATGTCAAAGTTTAGGAAGAAAACTAAAGTAAAACAGGACATCCCAACCTCGTCAATGCCTGATGTGGTGTTTATGTTGCTGTTTTTCTTTATGGTGACCACCGAGTTGCGCAAAACGGCTGTAGATGTGATGCAGAGGATTCCTCAGGCTACACAGCTCAGAAAGTTGCAGCGTAAGTCCCTGGTAACCAATTTGTATATCGGTGAACCTAAGAAATCCGAGCAGTTTGGTACTGAGCCCAAAATCCAGGCAGAAGATGTTTTCATTGAGCCCAACGACATTATTCTTTGGGTGAACCGTGAAAAAGACAAACTACCTGAGAACGAAAGGGAACAGCTGACTGTAGCGTTAAAGGTTGATGCGGAGGCAAAGAGAGGGATCATTGCCGATGTAGAGACGCAGCTTAGGAAAGCCAATGCAAGGAAGATACTCTATTCTACTTTGCAGAAATCGGATAAAAGATAATTGTTTTTTCACTTGAAATAGTTAGAACCCCTTCCGGATATCAACCGAAGGGGTTCTTTCATTTATGACCTCTGTAGCCCTACCCCAACTGAATAACTCTCGGATCGTAAGGGCCTGGTGCATGTACGACTGGGCAAATTCGGTTTATTCACTTGTGATAACGTCAGCCATATTTCCAATTTACTATAAGGCTGTAGCCGTAACAGGAAATGGTGACATGGTGAATTTTTTGGGATTCACGCTGGAGAACTCCGTGCTATATACCTACGCGCTTTCCTTCTCATTCTTAGTGGTGGCCGCCATACTACCTCTTTTATCCGGTGTAGCAGATTATGCGGGAAAAAAGAAGGCATTCATGAAAGTATTTGTAATCACTGGCAGCGCTGCCTGTATGGGGCTATTCTTCTTCCGCGACATCAACACGCTGGAGTGGGGGATCTTTTG
>DAORAG010000464.1:0-2630 GCA_035344095.1 Cyclobacteriaceae bacterium
ATGTCAGCAGGATAGGGTGCGTTAAGAAGCATTGCGACTTTTCTGGCCATTGATTGTTTTGAATTTGTGCAAAGAAAGGGAATTTTTGTAGCCGTTTTCAAAATTCCAAACTATGAAGGTCATCCTGATCGCAGGTGCGCGTCCCAATTTTATGAAGATTGCTCCAATCATTCGTGCAATGAATGTCGCTCAAAGAAATGGTCGGAGTTTGGAATATCAGCTTGTGCACACTGGCCAGCATTATGATGATAAGCTAAGCAAAGTGTTTTTTGAAGAGCTTCAGCTACCCGAACCGGATGTGAACCTGGGGGCTGGGTCTGGTACGCAGGCTGAACAGACGGCCAAGATCATGGTGGAATTCGAACGATATCTGGCCAAGAACCCTGTTGATCTTGTGATGGTAGTAGGGGATGTTAATTCAACCATGGCTTGTACGATAGTTGCAAAAAAAATGGGGACGCCAGTGGCTCATGTGGAAGGTGGCATCCGATCGTGGGATATGTCAATGCCCGAGGAGATAAACAGGATCGCAACGGATGCGTTGGCAGATTACTTCTTCACGACTTCTAAAGTGGCGAATGAAAACTTGAGAAAGGAAGGTAAAAGAGAGGATCAAATTTATTTCGTGGGTAATACGATGATCGACTCTTTGCTGCTTAATCTCACAAAAATCAAAAGACCAAACATCTTTGAAGCGTCTGGCCTGATAGCCGGAAAATACTACGTCCTGACGTTGCACCGTCCGTCAAATGTGGACCAACTCGATGCATTTGCAGACTTGATAGGGGAGATTGATTCATCGGCTGCAGCCCCGGTAATATTCCCGGTTCACCCGCGCACCCGAAAAAACTTTGACCTTCTGCAGAAAGCGCCAAAGAACATCTTACCAACTGATCCCTTGAGTTATCTTGAATTCATTTTTCTGGTAAAAAACGCGAAAGGAGTAATCACTGATTCAGGGGGAGTTCAGGAGGAAACAACAGTGCTTGGAGTGCCGTGTCTCACTCTTAGGAAAAATACGGAAAGACCTGAAACGGTGACAATCGGTACCAATGTCATGATCGGAGATGACATGACTGCATTGCGGAATACACTGGCGAAACTAAATGCTGGTGATTGGAAGAAAGGTGAAATCCCGGAACTCTGGGACGGAAGAACTGCGGAGAGAATCATCGATGTTCTGGTTAAACTGAAGATCTGACTTATTTGAGTCTCCCGGGATTGTCCTTTAGAAATGCCTCCCAGCTTTTTTTCTTTTGCTTTGGTGCCCCGTTCTGATAGTGATGACACACCGCGACTGCCAGTGCATCAGTGGCGTCCATGAGCTTCGGTGTCTCTTTAAATTTGAACAGTGTCATCAACATTTTGGCAACTTGTTCTTTGCTTGCGTTACCGTTTCCGGTTACTGACTGTTTCACTTTCTTAGGCGCGTACTCCACAATTGGAATTTGCCGAAATAATGCTGCCGACATGGCCACACCTTGTGCCCGTCCCAATTTCAGCATTGACTGTACGTTCTTCCCATAAAAAGGTGCCTCTAGCGCCACTTCATCAGGAGTGAATTCATCGAGAATCGACAATACCCTTTCAAATATTTTCTTAAGGCGCAATTCGTGGCTATCGAACTTGTTCAGATGAATGACACCGAACTGAAGCAGCGTGATAGCAGAACCCTTTACCAGGATGATGCCATAACCCATAATGTTGGTGCCTGGATCAAGGCCGAGTATTATTTTCTCTTTGATAACTTTTTTCTCCATTTTGCCAGCCACTGCAATTTAACGACAATGGGCGAATGGGCACATTGATTACGACAACACTCATTCTTTATTTTCTCTTCCTGTTGTTTTTGCGCCTGGGATGGGAAAGGTCCCTTCGAACACAGTTGGCTAGTGGAAATTTGCACCACATCTCGGTCGTGATCCCCTTTCGCAATGAAGAGAACAATTTGATACAACTGATCCGGTCACTTTCTGAGATAGAATACCCTCCTGAGCTTTTTGAAGTTTTATTGGTTGATGATCACTCTGATGATAAGTCATTGGTGATGGCACAGGATCTCACCATGGGATTAAAAAATTTCGGAGTACTTCAACTTGAAGATAATCGCGAAGGGAAAAAGCAGGCCTTGACCAAAGGAATTGAAAACGCAAATGGGGACATCATATTGACTACAGACGCTGACTGCAAAGTACGATCAGGTTGGCTTAAAGCTATCAATATTGCGTTCGCTACCCCGTCACACCAACTGGTTTTTGGTGCAGTTGCATTAAAAAATTCTGGTACGTTCTTCTCCCGGCTACAGGCGATGGAATTCACAAGTCTGATGGGTTCTGCTGTCGCGACCATGGGGTTTGGTTGGTTTACGATGTGTAATGGTGCAAACCTCGCATTCAGAAAAAAAGCGTTTCAAAAGGTGAGCGGCTACGAAGGAAATCTGGACATTCCATCTGGTGATGATGAGTTTTTGGCGAGAAAAATTCTTAAGGTCTATCCAAGGTCAATTGGTTTTGTCAGTGATGATGAAAGTGTAGTTGATACACCTGCGCAACATTCACTTACCGAATTTGTGAGTCAAAGGATAAGATGGGCGGGTAAGTGGAGGTATAATCATTCTCTGCCAACCAGAT
>DAORAG010000465.1:0-2614 GCA_035344095.1 Cyclobacteriaceae bacterium
CGTTGATTCCGAAAAAAAGAAAAAAGCTGACGCTGAGGCAAAGATCAAACTACTCGAAGAAAATCTGAAGTCGCTGGGCTGCGCCTAGACACGGGCGGCCATAAACAGATCGATATTCTTATACTTCATTTTGAACTTTCGTCCGATGCTCTCATTGGTAAGATTACCCTTATAGCTGTATACTCCTTTCAGGAACCAGCGATGGGATAATATCATCTCTTCCACTCCGCCCTCCTCCGCAGCTCGTAATATGGTAGGTGTGAAAATATTACTCAAAGCCGTTGTAGCTGTGTGCGCTACTCTTGATGCGATGTTGGGCACACAATAGTGAATGACATCGTATTTTTTAAAAACTGGCTTTGCATGCGTGGTAATCTCAGATGTGGCAACACAACCACCCTGGTCAATGCTAAGGTCGATGATCAATGAGTCGGGTTTCATCTGACTAACCATTTCTTCGGAGACCACGTGGCGAGCCCTTCCCTTCTCTGCCCTTAGTGCTCCCACTACCACATCGGCATTCTTCAAGCTCTCGCTTAATGTCACGGTATCGATAGTTGAGGTGTAAAATTGATGGCCGAGCGTATGCTTTATTCGTCTAAGCTTATACAGGTGGTTGTCGAAAATCTGGATCTCCGCACCAAGGCTGAGCGCAGCTCTACCGCAATACTCTGCCACAGTTCCCGCCCCGATGATTACCATTCGGGTTGGCGGAACTCCTGTAATACCTCCAAGTATGATTCCCTTGCCTTTATTCGCTGAACTCAAATACTCCGCTGCGATAAGCACCACCGCACTACCGGCAATTTCACTCATTGCCCTTACGATTGGAATGCCTCCTACTTTGTCTTCTATGTACTCCCAGGCCATTGCCGTTATCCTTTTCTTGAGGAGCGCCTGAATGTATTCTTTCTGAAGATGACCAGGCTGCAATGCCGAGATCAAAATCTGCCCTGGTTTAAAATACTCAATCTCTTCAACTGTTGGAGGCTCAATCTTCAAGATAACGTCTGCCTTATAGAGTTCCTCTGCAGTGTAGATGATCTTTGCCCCTGCTTCGCTGTATTGCTTGTCTGTGAATTTGGAGCCTTCGCCTGCCTTTCGCTCTACCCAAATCTCGTGCCCGTTGTTCACCAGGATAGCCACCGCATCTGGCGTTAGGCTAATTCTGTTTTCTTGCAATGAAATTTCCCGTGGTAATCCAATGCAAAAAGAGTGCTTACCCTTATCCACTTTCATCAGTTGCTCCTGCGGGGATAGGCTGGATTTTGCCAATGCCTCAAAACCTGTCTTCTTCCGTTCAGTCATATTAGAGAGTATTCAATTTTCCTTGTCGAATCAGAATCGATAGCCATCTTTATCTGCAAGTAATGCATAGGAAAAAGTGATGGTATCTTTTCCGGCCACTCAACAAAGCAATAAGAGCCAGAATCAAAATATTCTTCAATGCCAAGGTCGTAGGCCTCGGATTCCTTTTCCAATCGATAAAAATCAAAATGGTAGATGGCAGATTTTGCCGCTTTATATTCGTTGACGATGGAGAAAGTAGGACTGCTGGTCCCTTCACGGACCCCCAGCACTTTGGAGATTACTTTTATCAACGTAGTCTTACCTGAACCCATAGGCCCATAAAAAAGCCACACCTTTGTATTTCCTGATGCAGCGATTAGTTCTCGCGCAACATCCTCCAGGTCGTTGATCGATATGGCTCTTCCGCTGAAGGCCTTACCCCACTGCTCAGGCATTCTTCGAAGTTAAGAAAATTAAGGGAATGACCATTTCCTCAAGACTCACTCCACCATGTTGAAATGTGTCCTTATAGAAATTGACGTAATAGTTGTAATTATTGGGATAAGCGAAAAACTGATCCTCAATTGCAAAAACATATGAAGTTGACACATTGGACTTAGGGAGGAAGAACCGTTCCGGCTTCGGTGCTTCCATCACCTTGCCCCCATCATAGTTAAGATTCTTCCCTTGCTTGTACCGGAGGTTGGTATTCACGTTTCGGTCACCAATAATTTTAAAAGGTCGTTTCACGCGAATAGTCCCATGGTCTGTAGTAATGATCACCTTGGCTTTCTTCTCAGCAATTTTCTTTAGAATATCCAGCAACGGTGAATGAAGGAACCACGAACGTGTCAATGACCGATAAGCTGATTCATCGGGTGCCAGTTCTCTGATCATCGCCATATCTGTGCGGGCGTGAGACAGCATGTCGACAAAATTGTAGACGATGACGTTGAAATCGTTAGTAAACAAATTATTGACTGCATCGGCCAGATCGCGTCCCTCCTCCGTTTTCTTTATCTTGTGATAAGAGTGCTTAATGTTCAGGTTGTTTCTTCTTATCTGTCGCGCCAGAAACTCATCTTCGAAATTATTTTTCCCGTCATCCTCGTCATCCCCCACCCAAATATCAGGATGGGTCTTAGCCATTTCAGAGGGCATCATACCCGAAAAGATAGCGTTCCGCGCATAAGCGGTGGTCGTAGGCAAAATCGAATAATAAGACTCTTCGCCCTCGATGTTATAAAACTCTTCGATAATCGGCTTAAGCACACGCCATTGATCAAACCGAAGATTATCGATGATAAACAGAAAGCAAGGAGCC
>DAORAG010000466.1:0-2607 GCA_035344095.1 Cyclobacteriaceae bacterium
GTCTTTGGCCAAAATCTCTTTCAAAACACCAGCGTGGGTGGAGGGCACTTCCGTGTCCACCTTGTCTGTGGCCACTTCCAATACCGACTCGTCTTGCTCGATTTTGTCACCAGGCTTTTTCAACCATGATAAGATGGTTGCCTCCATAATACTTTCGCCCATTTTGGGCATGATAAGCTCGACCAACGCCATTTTTCAATCGATTTAGGCCACAAATGTAACACTTTTAGCCCTTTCAACTAAATGCAGCAATGACATCACTTTCGGATGTTTTGCCAGATCAAACCAAGTAGCGCAGTGGCGGTATAGCGAATATTTACCAGCCTGTCATGGGTTAATTTCAGCAGCCGAGTTTCGGTTTTGTGCTTATCGGAATACGCGATCCAAATTGTACCCACTGGCTTATCTGGTGTGGCGCCCCCAGGACCGGCAATTCCGCTGGTAGCCACTCCAATTGAAGCATTAAATTTTGCTCTGACGTTGTTTGCCATCTCTGTTATGGTGGGCTCGCTCACTGCACCAAATTTTTCAAGTGTCTCAGGTCGTACGCCCAATTGCCTCATCTTAAGCTCGTAATCATAGGGAATAATGCTCCCTAGAAAATATTCAGAACTACCGGGCACGCTTGTGATGAGATGAGAGACATAGCCCCCGGAGCAGCTTTCTGCAATCGACAGTTTGAGGCCGTCCTTGCGAAGCAATTCCCCAACTACCTTTTCGATAGGATCGTCTCCAATGCAGTATATATATTGGCCTGCCAGTGGAAGTAATTTTTCAATGAGGATGTCAATCTCCTTTCTGAGCTTCTGCTCATCAGAACCCATTCCTGTAAGCCGGAGTTTTACTTCACCAGTGCTGGGAAGATAGGCCAGCTTGATATGTGGCGGCAGGCTGCCTTCCCACGTTTTGATTTTTTCTGCCAGAAATGATTCGCCAATGCCAATTGTCCTAATGATCTGGTGAATTAAAAATGGAGTTTTAAACTGCTGCTTGAGTTTAGGTATAATGATGTTTGACATCATCATCTTCATTTCGTGAGGCACACCAGGCATGGAGACAAAGACTTTTCCATCGCGATCGAACCACATACCTGGCGCAGTACCTATCGCATTGGTGATTTTGGTACAGCAAGCAGGGAGTGCGGCCTGCTGGCGATTGACCTCTGTAAGTTCACGGCCTCTCTTTCTAAAAAAGGCTGTTACTTCTTCCAGCGCCTCTTCGTTCATGATCAGTTCGCAGTCGAAGAACTTAGCAAGACATGGTTTTGTCAGGTCATCATTTGTGGGGCCGAGGCCTCCTGTAATAAGAACAATTGACGCACGTTGGTCCGCTTCAGCAAAGGCGCGCATAATTTCATCCTCACGATCTCCAATGGTCGTACGTCTGGATACTTTAAAGCCAACTTTATCAAGTTCGGAGCTTATCCAGTGTGAATTGGTGTCGAGGGTTTGTCCGTAAAGTAGTTCATCGCCAATGGCGATAATTTCGATGTAGATGGGATTCATTTCGTTATTTCACAAAGAAGTTTCAAATATCAAAAAAAGAGCATGTCTGAAGTCAATTTGGGGTGTATTTGTTGAATTTCATCACTGCTTCATTTTCGGTAATCTTCCTACCTTAGCATCTCAATATTAATTTACCCATGTCGAAATTTTATTTTTTCTTGATTTTGTTACTGACGGGCTGCACTGCAGCACAAATCAATCAGGCGATTTCCGGTGCAAACAAGACTTTATCCGGAGAAACCCCTCTCACTACGGCAGATGTTGCAGAAGGGCTGAAGGAAGCGCTGATTAAAGGAATCTCAAATGGCTCGGACATCGCCTCCCAGGTTGATGGCTATTTCAAGAATGAGGCGATAAAAATATTATTTCCCCCAGATGTGAAGAAAGTGGAGGAAAAGCTTCGTCAGATCGGACTGGGTAACGAAGTGGACAAATTTGTCCTCACATTAAACAGAGGTGCCGAAGATGCCGCCAAAGAGGCTAAGCCAATCTTTATCACGGCCATCAAATCGATGACAATTGAAGATGCATGGGGTATTTTGAAGGGTGATCAGGATGCAGCCACTCAATATCTGAAGCGAACCACTTCGACACAACTGAAAGAAAAATTTAGTCCAGTGATTCAGAGTTCATTGGACAAGGTAAACGCAACGAAATATTATGGTGACCTGGTAGGTACTTATAATAAGATTCCATTTGTGGATAAAGTAAATCCGGATTTAAATGACTATGCCACTGACAAAGCAATAGAGGGGTTATTCGTAATGGTGGCAAGAGAAGAAAGGGAAATAAGAGAGAATCCGGTGGCGCGAACTACGGATTTGCTAAAAAGAGTTTTTGGAGCACAATAAGAAAATAAAATTTTAAGAGCAGAATGAGTCTTTTTAAGAAGCACGAGCAGAAAATCAATGATGCCATCAAGGCACTTCATGAACGTAAATTTTATGCAGCCTATCCAGAACATCCATCTCCAGCGATATATGGAGAGACCGCTGATTCAGATGGTCAGGCAAAGTTCAAGGCGTCTCTTGGAAAGAGGTTTGAAGAACTAAAGCAATCAGGTGCTACTTCGTGGGCAGGGCAAGAGGAGTCGCCCTACCTG
>DAORAG010000467.1:0-2606 GCA_035344095.1 Cyclobacteriaceae bacterium
CAAACGTCATCTATTTTGGTGATGCGTTGTATAAGTTTGAAAGACAAGCCACTTTCGATTCTAGTAAAAGCAATTCATTCGCACTGGCAGTTGGAGACCTGAATGGCGATGGCTTTGAGGATATTGTGGTGGGCAACGCAGGTGAACCTAATGCTGTTTTTATCAATCCAAAGAATGGAAAGGCCTGGATGAAAATTCAACTGAGCGAAGAGCGATTTGAAACCTACGATATCATGACTGTGGATTTGAATGGCGATGGTAGACTAGATATTCTGGAAAGCAACTCTGACGAGTTGAATAAATATTACTTCAATCTGAAAACCTCCAAATAGATAACAGAACCATTATACTAGCATGAATAGCAACCGGAATTTCAAGACCCTTATTCTTCTGTTGACGATGGCATTTTCAGGATGCGTGTCACCGACTCAATCTGAAAAGGAGGTACCTGAGGCTTCTTATGATCCTGAAAGCAAACTCAAGGAGCTTAACATCACACTGCCTGAGCCACCATCACCAGTGGCTAATTATGTCAATGGAGTACAAGCCGGCAATTTGATTTTTTTAGCAGGTAAAGGTCCTAAACGTGCGGACGGCAGCGAGATCACCGGAAAGCTCGGACAGGATGTGTCCATTGAACAAGGTTATGAAGGGGCAAGACTAACTGCTATTAATCAATTGGCTGTTTTGAAGTCGATGATCGGAGATTTGAGAAAAGTAAAACGTATTGTTAAAGTGCTCGGCCTGGTGAATTCCGACCCTAACTTTATTGATCAGCCAAAAGTGATTAACGGATTTTCAGATTTGATGGTGGAAGTTTTTGGCGAAAGAGGAAAGCATGCAAGAGCCGCCATTGGGGTAGCAACACTGCCGCGTGGACAAGCTGTGGAAATAGAACTGGTGGTCGAGGTATATAACTGATGACTTTGAAAAATTATAACATGAAAAGACTGTGGATCATCCTTCTTTTGATAAGTACTGGCGTGTTGGCGCAGGATAAATCCGTCAAATTGAAATACCTGGGCTGTGCAGGATGGGAGATATCCAATGAGAAAGTGACCATACTGATTGATCCTTACATTTCGAGAGTGAAACTTGGGGAAGGGCCATCCATAGATACTAATGACAAGCGAAAAAGCTTTAAGTCAACCGACTACTATGAATCTGACACTACACTGATTGACAAGACGATTGGCAAGGTAGATTTTATTTTAGTTCATCACTCTCACTTCGATCACCTGGCAGATGTGCCATACATCGCAAAGAAGACGGGTGCCGTTGTAATCGCTACAGAGACGAGTTGTCAAATATTGAGGGCTTATGGCATTCCGGAAAAACAACTCATTACGGTGAAGGGTGGTGAAGACTATCAATTTGAAAATTTCTCCGTTCGAATATTAAACACGCTTCATTCTCCACTTGATCACAAGTTTTACTTTGATTCACGAACGTACACAAGTCCACCAAAAGCGCCTTTGAAGATTGAAGAGTTTGTAGAAGGCAGTTCTTTGATGTTCCTGGTTAGGCTGAGTGGTCATGAATTGCTCACCATGGGGTCAATGAATTTTATTGAGCGCGAAGTACAGGGCTTGCACCCAGATGTTGCTTTGGTTGGTGCCAACCTTTCACGCCTGGAAATCTATAAGTACACAGAACGGCTTATGACCGCAACCAATTTTCCCAAAACCGTTATTCCAACGCATTGGGATAACTATCGCGTGCCCTATGGATTCTCGCAGGATGGATCAAAGGAGAAACTTAAACTGTTTGGTGATGAAGTCAAAGCTGCTTCTCCACAATCGAAAATGTTAATACCTGTGCATCTAGAGACGATCACCATCAAATAGGACTGCAACTCACGTAGATACTTAAGTGATGTCGAGTGTGGCCTGGGTGGCTAATGAACCATTTCTGTTCCCATATTTTCCACCGACTTTAGCTCGAGGTACTCGAATCGCCAGCTTCCGTTGGTCGCTGTGCCCCAGGCAGGCATTATGTATTCGCCTATGGGTTTGGTGGGGCCATATACATGTTCGTTGATTTCACCCTTATAGTAGTTGCCCCACATTAGAAGTCTGCCATGAGCATCCATTCTAAACCAGCAAAGTAATCGCCCACCATCGCCTTCATAGATTTGAAGATCTCCGTCTTTTAATACCGGGTGAATGAGTGGATCACGGATAGCAAGTTTGTGATACACCACATACGGTTGTTGAGACCAATCGCTAATCTCCTGGGTAATATCTTCATTGGAGATTTCTTTTTTAGTGCCATTCCTGTTTATCCAACCGCTCTTCTCGTCCCAGATAGTCTCCTGACGAAAGTCGTGCCCAATGATGATCGAGCGGTATTCAGGCTTTTCGAGGTTGCGCCAGAATTCAGCAGTGACGGGATGAAATAGACTTTCTGGAAATGCTTTTTCTTTCACATATAGAATTTTTGTGGACGCCCATACTTGGCGACCTCCCAGGCTTTCGAGTAGTTGATCCGCTACTTGCCAGGCATCTGAATTAATACTTGTGTTTTGCGCGTTTGATAATTGATAAGTGCAGCAAATGACGGAGGTCAGCACGATGATTGAGACTATGCTTTTTTTCAGGTGCATA
>DAORAG010000468.1:0-2602 GCA_035344095.1 Cyclobacteriaceae bacterium
GGCGTCCAGGAATTACCCTGATCATTGCTTCTCCACAGTCGCTGTGATCCGTAGTACAATGTCTTATTGTTGTGCGGACTGACGATGATAGGACTGTCCCAGTTGAAACGCTCCGGAGGATCGTTAGGCTCTGGTTGAGGCTTGATGCTGATCACCTCTTCAGTAGCTCTGTCCAGCCTCACAAGGTTTCCTTCCTGGATTTCCATGTAGACAATGTTGGGATCTTTTGGATCGAAGGCTACATCGTATCCATCTGCGCCAAGCGGTACATACCAATCCTGGTTCCGCACACCTTCTATGTTCATTGTTCTGGATGGACCAATCAATGTGCCGAGGTCCTGAGCACCGGCCACCACATTGTAAAATGGCAACGTGTTGTCAAGAGCGAGTTTGTAAAACTGAGAGACGGGCAGGTTCTCAAAATGTCTCCACGTGGTTCCCTCATCAAAAGATTCATACAACCCGGCATCGGTACCCGCCAGCATGTGCTGGCCGTTATCCCGATCGATCCACATCGCATGGTTGTCGCTATGCTTTTCGCGACCAGTGCCCAGATAGTCAAAACTCTTTCCTCCGTCACGCGTGACGTGAAGAAACACATCCATCTGATAAATCAAATCTGGGTTTGTTTGTGATGCCTCTATCTCCTGATAATAATGTGGTCCGGTACCTCCAGAGATATAACTGTTGCGCTTCTCCCAACTTTCACCTTTATCGGTTGAGCGATAGAAGCCTCTATTCTTTTCATCAGCTTCGATAGTGGCAAAAACCAGATTAGGATTTGCAGCTGTCACGGCCAAACCAATTTTACCCATGTCACCAGAAGGCAAGCCTGTTTTCACTTGTCTCCATGTGTCACCATTGTCAGTAGACTTATATATTCCTGATTGGGGACCACCAGCCATCAACGACCATGTGTGTCGTCTCCGTTGATAGGCTGCAGCATAGACTACATCCGGAGTCGAAGGATCAAACTCGATATCGGTTACACCAGTGTTCTCATCAATTTTCAGCGCAAGCTTCCACGTCTTCCCACCATCTGTCGTTTTATACAAACCACGATCTCCACCCGCTGACCAGAGGGGGCCTTCCGCAGCTACCAAAACCACGTTGCTGTTTCTGGGATCTATGAGGATCTTACCGATGTGTTCTGATTTTTCTAACCCCATGCGCTGCCAGGTT
The DNA here is from genome assembly GCA_035344095.1 of Cyclobacteriaceae bacterium. Taxonomy (GTDB): domain Bacteria; phylum Bacteroidota; class Bacteroidia; order Cytophagales; family Cyclobacteriaceae; genus ELB16-189. Next base: position 1,183 of record DAORAG010000468.1, read on the forward strand.
TGGCCAGCGTCCAGACTCTTATATATACCGTCACCCCAGCCCACATGTCGGCCACTCACGTTCTCACCGGTGCCTACCCACACCACGTTGGGTTGATTCGGATCGATAGCCACTGAGCCGATGGAGTACGATGATTGGTTTTCGAAAACAGCCTTCCACGTAGTTCCTGCATTGGTGGTTTTCCATACTCCACCAGAACCGACCGCTACATACCAGTTGGTCTTGTCTTTAGGGTTGACCGCGATGTCAGCGATACGGCCTCCCATTAGAGCAGGACCGATGCTACGCAGTTTTAAACCTTTGGCGGCATCAGCATACAGATCTTTGTCGATGGCCTGAGCAAAGGAAAGTGAATGGCATATTGTGGCCAGGACTAGAATGATAAAACTGGTTTTGATATTTCTCATGTTGGATTGGAATTGACGAATGGATCAGTGAGTCTTAGTTCAACAGGAAATCAAAATAAGCCTATTTTCGGATTTAAAGAACCTTTTATCTTTTGGAGAACGATCCCGTGTTATGGAGGGGTTAAAGCTGTAACCCGGTTATCAGGTAATGCTTCAAAATATGTTTGATCATCCTATGGTTAATGAATCGACACAAGGGTTGACCGCTTAAAACTGTTTGAGAGACCAGTGCTTTAACGATCAGATCAATGTGTTTAAAATAAAAAGGGATTGGTTCGCACCAATCCCTAATAAGTCCCAGGTCTCTATTTCCTGTTGATATAGCCGATCACACCGACTCCAAAGGATATCCCGGCATTAATGCCCTTTGTGTTAGACCCTTTTGATTTCTGGCTAAAATAGGAATAGCCTATTTGAGGCTCTAAGGCAATTGCGTCATTAAGGAAGATTACATAACCACCACTTATGGACCAATTGGTTGTATTTTGTGTTGACTCTGTAGTGGTGTTATTAAAAGTATTTTTTGATTTGTTGGACCCGAATCCGAAAGCTCCCTGTGCAAAGAACTTGTCAAAATAATATCGAACGAAAGGCGTTAACCCAATTCCTGTAGAGGAGGACTTATCAGACGACCCGTCATCCTTAAAACTGGAAGTGGCAAAAGAAAGTCCAAGTCCAACGGCAAGGTTATCCATGACAAAATAGCCTGCCTGCGGCTGAATGGAAAAGCTGCTAAACTTTCCATTAGTGGTTGTTGAACTACCATTTTTGGTCTTGCTGGTCGTAAACGAACCAGACAAGCCAGTTGTTCCACCAACCAGAATGTTACCCTTATTAAACTGGGCAAAAGCGAACGTTATCGAAAGTGATGTAAGAAAAATAGAAATAATAAGCTTTTTCATAGAGGTATAAAATTTGACAAACGTAACAAATAAAGATCATCAAGATATTTCCTAGACTGGAAATATTTATTTGGGTCGATTAGTGGTCATAATGACCGATGGATAATCGTT
>DAORAG010000469.1:0-2600 GCA_035344095.1 Cyclobacteriaceae bacterium
CGAGGCTAAACACACCAACGAGCTGATTCGGTGGAAAAGCGGGATTGACCATTGGCCCGAGCATGTTAAAAAATGTCTTGACCCCTAGTTCCTTTCGGATCGGTGCCACGTTTTTCATCGCAGGATGAAAAAGCGGGGCATGCATGAAACAAATGTTGGCACGATTCAAATCATCTTTGAGCTTCTCCTTGTCGTTTGAAAAAGTATAACCAAAGTATTCCATCATGTTGGATGAACCACTGACTGAAGAAACACCGTAGTTGCCATGTTTCGCTACAGGTTGGCCTGCTGCGGCAACCACAAAAGAAGAAAGCGTGGAAATATTAAAAGTATTTTTGCCATCACCGCCTGTCCCGCACACATCAATGACCGGGAGTGCCGTCTCCAATGGTATGCACAACTCCAACATGGCATCTCGAAAGCCTTCAAGCTCGTCAATGGTGATGGCTCTCATCATGTAGATGGTGATAAAGGCACTCATCTGACTCGGGTTGTATTTTCCGGAGGCCAGATTCATGAGTACGCTCTTTGCGGTGGGCTTGTCGAGCGAACGATAACCGACCAAATCGTTTAATATCTCTCTCATATCAAGTGCTTATCCAATTCTTTAGTATCTGTTTTCCATGCTCGGTCAATATGGACTCAGGATGAAACTGAACCCCCTTCACATCAAAACGTTGATGTGAAATTGCCATCACCAGTCCTTGTTCGTTGACGGCTGTCACCTTCAACACGCCATTGATTGACCCCGGATCGACAGCCCATGAGTGATAATGGCATGCTTTCAGTTTATTTGGTATGTCCGCAAAAAGTCTTTCGTCAGCGTCAACTACATTGACAACCGAAGTGACTCCATGGAGCACCTCGGTGAGGTTGTAGATGGAGGCGTTGTAGACTTCTGCGATGGCCTGGTGTCCCAGACAAACTCCCAGAATACTTTTTTCGGGACCAAGCTCACGAATGACCTGTTTGGTAATTCCCGCTTCGTCAGGAATACCGGGACCGGGGGACAATAAAATCTTATCAAATGCAGCGACCTCTTCTACTCCGAGCTTATCATTGCGAATCACCACCGGTTTGTGCCCCAGCTCAGTGAGGAGATACGCCAGGTTGTGGGTGAATGAATCGTAGTTATCCAGAATCAAAATTTGCATCGTGTCATTCTTAAAGTTCTTCTGCCATTAGCAACGCTCTTCTCAGGGCTGCCAGTTTATTGTTCACTTCCTGTAGTTCACTATCAGGCTTTGACTTGGCGACTACCCCCGCTCCTGCCTGTGTGATCAGCTTATTTGCTTTACTTAGAAAAGTTCGAATCATTATGGCATGGTTGAAATCTCCATTGAAGCCCATAAAGCCGATCGCTCCCCCGTAGAAGTTGCGGTTTACCTTTTCATATTTCTCAATTAGTGTGAGTGCCTTGTGCTTGGGTGCGCCTGATAAAGTGCCTGCCGGGAATGTGTCGGCTACCACCTTCAGCGGAGCACCGTTGCTGAGTTTTCCTGTTACTTTTGATACGAGATGAATCACGTGACTGTAGTATTGTATTTCTTTGAACACCTCCACCTTAACCTCGCTTGCATTTCTGCTCAGATCGTTTCGCGCCAGGTCCACCAACATTACATGCTCCGCATTCTCCTTTTCATCTCTTGATAGTTTTTCTGCCAGCACCGCATCTTCCTTGTCGTCACCGGTCCTTTTGAAGGTGCCTGCTATCGGAAAGATGGAGGCCTGTTGTCCCTTCACCTGAAGTTGTGCCTCCGGGCTAGAGCCAAATATTTTAAAACTTCCAAAGTCAAAATAGAACAGGTAGGGCGATGGATTGATTGAGCGAAGGGCACGGTACACGTTGAATTCATCACCTTGAAAAGCAGTTGCAAACCGTCTGGACAGCACAATCTGAAAAACATCACCGCGCTTGCAGTGATCGATGCCAGCGGAGACCAGTTGTTTGAATTCGTCATCGGTCAGATCTGAGGATTCATTCCCGGAGGTTCTGAACCGGAACGTGGAGAACCGATTACTAAAAATCAGTTGTTGCAGCTGGTCAAGCTGACATGGTTCATCTTCACGTGAGGCGTTTTCGAATAACGTAAGTGAGTTGGAGAAGTGATCAACTACAATCACATATTTAAACACTTTGTATAACACCTCCGGAACCAGTTTTTCTTTTCGATCAATGGACACTTCCTCGAAATACCGAACGGCATCATATGCCATGTATCCAAACAACCCACCGGAAACGTATTTGGATTGGGCGGGCGCCACATCAAATTCACTTCTGAAGTCATTGAGTTTGCTGATGACTTCACCCGTACCTGAAATCTTCTCGCTCACCTGAGATCCATCGGGGTAGCATATCTTCAAAACAAAATCATTCACCTCGAACGAGGCAATAGGCTGGCAACAGATCAGCGAAAGGCTGTTTTCCTGACCATGGTAGTCGGAGCTTTCCAGTAGAATGCTTCCGGCATACTGATCCCGTAACTTCAGATAGATGTTAACCGGTGTCAGTGTATCTGCCAACAGTGTACGTGAACGGGTAAAAATTTTAGTTGTCTTCATATCACCATGCCGTAAAAACAAAAAGCCCGCCCCGAAGT